>JAACTI010000300.1 GCA_009993495.1 Deltaproteobacteria bacterium
CCAGGTATTTTGAACAACTCATCGACGGCTTGGTCTACGAACTCTACTTCCCCGACGAAATCAAAGCCGCCGGCAAGGCTATCCTCCCCCATCTCGGCGAGCTTCCCCCCATCACCGACGACATGAGCGAGGAGGAAAAGCTCGCCATCATCCAGCGCGAGTTCGATCGCCTCTACGATCCCCGCCACCCGGTGCGCAACATCATTGAAACCTTGGATAGTGTTGAGGTAGTGCGCACCATACGCGAGGCGCTTAGGAAATAGGGAATTTAGAATAGGGAATGGTGAATTGAAGAACGATATTTGCGAGAGGACGTTTGTTTTTGCTGTGCGAGTTGTGAAGTTGTGCCAGTTTCTCGATAAACAGGCCGGTGTCGGTCGCACACTGGGAAAACAGCTGATTCGGTCGGGGACATCCATCGGCGCCAATGTTGAAGAGGCGCAAGGCGGACAAAGCAGGGCCGATTTTCTGTCGAAAATATCCATCGCCTGCAAGGAAGCCCGTGAAACCCTGTATTGGCTCAAACTGTTGGAAGCTGCTGAAGTAATTCATGTTGATCGTCTGAAAGAAATCAAAGCAGAAGCCAACGAACTTGTCGGCATCCTTACGACAATTATCAAAAACACAAAAGAGAACTCAAAATGAATTCCCTATTCGCAATTCCCAATTCACTATTCAAATCTGGGGCCTTGAAACGATGAATCTGAAGGACCTGACCAAAGAAATCGCCCTCGGCGAAGATTCCGCCCGCCAGTTCAAGGCGGATGTGCGCAATGCTGAATCCCTGGCCTCGGAGATGGCGGCCTTTGCCAACATGAGTGGTGGCACGATCTTTATCGGTGTCGCCGATGACGGTGCCGTTCCGGGGTTGTCGCAGAAGGACGTGGCCCGTATCAATCAGATCATCAGCAATGCCGCCAGCCAACTGGTGCGTAGTCCGCTGGTGGTGCAAACAGAAAATGTCCCTTTGGAGAACGGCCGCCTCGTCATCGTTCTGACCGTGCCCAAGGGGATCGACAAGCCCTATTTCGACAAAAACGGCGTGATCTGGCTCAAGGCCGGAGCCGACAAGCGGCGGGTGAATTCCAAGGAAGAGCTGCGCCGCCTGTTTCAGTTCTCCAACCAGTTTCATGCCGACGAGCTGCCCACCAAGGCCGGTATCGAGAAACTCGACAAACTACGCTTCCGCGACTTTCTTCGCGATATCTACAAGCAGGAGTATCCCGATTCCCCAATTGAGCTGACCCGGTTGTTGCAGAACATGAACTTGGCCACCGACGACGGCAGGCTGAATCTGGCCGGGGTACTGATGTTTGCCGAGCAGCCGGAGTGGATCGTGCCGCAGTTTGTGATCAAGGCGATCCGTTACCCAGGTAACAAAATCCACGCCACCGATTATGTGGACACCGAAGATTTCGCCGGGCCGCTGCCAAAGATGTTTGACGATGCGCTCGCTTTCGTCATGCGCAATCTGCATAAGGTGCAGGCCGGGCGCGGAGTGAATGCGCCGGGAACACCGGAGATCCCCGAGGCGGTTTTCGAGGAACTGCTGGTCAATGCGTTGGTGCACCGTGATTATCTGGTCAGCGCCCCGATTCGTCTGTTCGTCTTCGACAACCGCATCGAGATCATCAGCCCCGGTCACTTGCCCAACAACCTGACCGTGGCGAAAATCCGGGCAGGCAACTCCAATATCCGCAACCCGATTCTGGTTTCTTACGTGGCCAAGGGGCTGCTGCCCTACCACGGCCTGGGCTCAGGCATCAAGCGGGCGCTGGAGAAGTGGCCGACCATCGATTTTACCGACGACCACGACGGCTGCCTGTTCTCCGCCACGGTACACCGGAAACCGGTGGAAGAGCTGGAACTGGCAGATAAGGTGGATTTAAAGGGGCAACGTGCACCTATAAATGCACCTTTATCAGATTTTCAGATGCACCTGCTCGACTTGATTCGATCAAATCCCGACATCTCCTACGACAGGCTGGCCGAGCTCACCCGGAAAGACCGCTCCACCGTGATGCGGAACATCGGGAAATTGAAGGATGCCAGCATATTGAGACGGGTGGGTTCCAGGAAAGCCGGTCACTGGGAGATCGTCGGGTGAGAATCCAAACCATTGAAATAGTCAACTACAAGGCCTTTCTCGGGACTTATACCTTCAACGTTGGCGGCAAAAACCTCTTCATCTATGGCGAGAACGGCAGCGGTAAAAGCTCGCTCTACTACGCCCTGAAAGATTTTTTCCAGACCTCCGTCGAAGATATTGACCTGGCGGGACTGGAAAATGTTTTCGTCACGGCTGGGAAGAAGGGAAAAACCGCCATCCAGGTGACTTTCAGACCGAACCCCGACACCGGCAAAGGGAGCAAAGGATACCTTTGGAACAGCACTACAATCGCTTCCCGCAACGCCGATGATACGAGCATCCGTGATGGCAACAAGCTCAAGAGTTTTCTCACCTACAAGCACCTTTTGGCGATACACCACCTCAAGAAGGACGATGAAATCAACCTGTTTGACCTGCTGGTTAGAGGCGTACTCAAACACTTCAGGTATTCGCTGACCGGCGGCAAGGAGCTAGGCGAGCTTTGGTCTGACATTGAAGAATCCATCGCCCGCACCACCGGCAAGGAATATCCGATCAACAAGAAAAAGGCGGAGGTGAATGCGTCCATCAAGCTCTTCAACGAGGCATTCGGGGAACTCTTCAAGCCGGAAAGCCCGGAATACATCCTGAACCATGCGCAGCCGCTTCTTGAATACTTCAACCACAATGTTGCGCTGCAACTGCGTTTTTCCCAGGTAAGACCGACCAGTGACTACAACGGGTTGGAGGGTGACCAGGTTCATGTTGAACTCAGCTATGCCGGCAAGACCATCGACAAACCCCATCTGTTTCTCAATGAGGCACGTCTGTCGTCCATTGCCATCGCCATCTATCTGGGGATGATCAAGCGCCATGTGCAGGGCATCCCCTGCAAAGTACTGTTTCTGGACGATATCTTCATCGGCCTCGACATCG
>JAACTI010000301.1:0-3428 GCA_009993495.1 Deltaproteobacteria bacterium
GACCGGTCGCCTGCTCACCGCTCTGCAAAGTATCAACCCGCACATCCCCCTCGCCACTCTCGAAGAAGCCGCCCAGGCCGTCACCAAGCCCGAATCGCCGGTGCTGATTCATAACAATCGCGCCTTTCACAAGTTATTGCTCGAAGGTATCTTCGTTGAATATCGCAACGAAGACCCTCACCCCGGCCCTCTCCCAGGGGGAGAGGGAGCTGGTGCCGCAAAACATCGATCCCCTCGCCCTCTGGGAGAGGGTGATCACAGTGACGAAGTCATCTGTGATCGTGTGCAGCTGATCGACTTCCATAATGTGGAGAAGAACCAGTTTCTGGTCGTCAATCAGTTCACCGTGCAGGGGAGCAAGCAGTTGCGCCGCCCGGATATCGTCGTCTTTATCAACGGCCTGCCGATCGCGGTGATCGAGCTGAAGAATCCCGCTGATCCGGGCGCCGATGCCTGGAGCGCCTACAACCAGCTACAGACCTACAAGGACGAGATCGCCGATCTCTTTGTCTGCAACGCCGCTCTGGTCCTCTCTGACGGGCTGACGGCGCGGGTCGGTTCGTTGACCGCCAACAAGGAGCGCTTTCTCCCCTGGCGCACCATCCGCAACGAGGACGACAAGCCGCTGCTCGAATACGAGCTGGAGAAGGTGGTCAAGGGCTTCTTCGACCGCGAGCTGCTGCTCGACTACATCCGCTACTTCATCCTCTTTGAGCAGGACGACGGCACCACCATCAAGAAGATCGCCGGCTATCATCAGTTTCACGCCGTGCGCGAGGCGGTGCGGGTGACGCTGATCGCTTCGGCACCTGCTCGGAAGCATGAAATATCTGATCAACGCGCCACCTGGGGCAAAGAGGTGCAGCCCGGTTCGCGCAAGGCCGGGGTGGTGTGGCATACGCAGGGCTCGGGGAAAAGCATCACCATGTGCTGCTACGCCGGCAAGCTGCTGCAGCAACCGGAGATGAACAACCCGACCATCGTCGTCGTCACTGATCGCAACGATCTCGACGGCCAGCTCTTTGCCACCTTCAGCAATGCGCGGGAGCTGCTGCGGCAGACGCCGGTGCAGGCCGACAGCCGCGACGAACTGCGCGAACTGCTGGCGGCGCGGCAGTCGGGTGGCATCATCTTTACCACGGTGCAAAAATTCTCTCTGGTCGGTGACGAAGACTCCCATCCAGAGCTGAGCCAGCGCGCCAATGTCGTCGTCATCAGCGATGAGGCGCACCGCAGCCAGTACGGCTTCAAGGCCAAGCTCGACACCAAGACCGGCCAGTACATCTACGGCTACGCCAAGCACCTGCGCGATGCCATCCCCAATGCCTCGTTCATCGGCTTTACCGGCACCCCGATCTCCCTCGAAGACAAGGATACCCGTGCCGTATTCGGCGACTACGTCAGTATCTACGATATCCAGGATGCGGTGGATGACGGTGCGACGGTGCCGATCTACTACGAATCGCGTCTGGCCAAGCTCGACATCAACAAGGCGGCGATCGAGGAGCTGAACGAGGACGTCGAAGAGGTGATCGAGGACGAGGAGGACGCCGATCAGCGCGAGCGCACCAAGAGCAAGTGGGCTCAGCTTACGAAGCTGGTCGGCGCGCAGCCGCGCCTCAAGCAGGTGGCCGAGGATCTGGTGCGGCACTTCGAGGAGCGCACGGCGCTGGTCGAAGGGAAAGGGATGATCGTCGCCATGAGCCGGGAGATCTGCGTGCATCTCTACAACGAGATCGTCATGCTCCGGCCCGATTGGCACGACCCCGACCCTTCGAGGGGGGCGATCAAGATCATCATGACCGGTTCCGCCGCCGACCGGCCGCTGCTGCAGCCGCACCTCTACAACAAGCAGACCAAGAAGCGGCTGGAGAAGCGCTTCAAGGATGCCAAGGACGAGCTCAAGCTGGTGATCGTGCGCGACATGTGGCTGACCGGTTTCGATGCCCCGAGCTGCCACACCATGTATGTCGACAAGCCGATGCGCGGCCACAATCTGATGCAGGCCATCGCCCGGGTCAACCGGGTGTTCAAGGACAAGCCGGGCGGGCTGGTGGTCGATTACATCGGCATCGCCAACGAGCTGAAGCAAGCGCTGAAGATCTACGCCTCGTCGCAGGGGAAGGGGACGCCGACGCTGAGGGCCGAAGAGGCGCTGGCGATCCTGCTGGAGAAGTTAGAGGTGGTGCGCGGCCTGTTCCATGGTTTCGATTACAGCGACTATAAAACTAAGGCGCACCAGATTCTGGTGCTGGCGGCCAACCACATCCTGGGTCTGGCCGACGGTAAAAAGCGTTTCCTCGACGTGATGGCGGCAATCAGCCGCGCCTTCACCCTCTGCAGCACCCTTGACGAAGCCGCGCCGCTGCGCAAAGAGATTGCCTTTTTCGCTGCGATCAAAGCCGCCATCGTCAAATACACCAGCGTCGACAGGAAGCGCCTCGAAGAGGACAAAAACTCAGCCCTCAAGCAGATTCTTGACAACGCTATTATCGCCGAAGGGGTGGCGGACATCTTCGCCTTGGCTGGCCTCGACAGGCCAAATATCGCCCTTTTGTCCGATGAATTCCTTGACGATGTGGGCAAGATGCCGCAACGCAACCTGGCCCTGGAATTGCTGGAAAAATTGTTGCGTGACGCGATCAAGGCCCGCACCCAGAATAACGTGGTGTTGGAAATGAAATTCGGTGACCGTCTGCTTGCGACCCTCAATCGTTATCACTCAAGAGCCATTGAAACCGCCCAGGTCATTGAAGAACTGATCCAAATGGCCAAAGATTTTAAGGAAGCCCTCAAGCGCGACGAAGAGCTGGGACTCAGTCCGGATGAGGTGGCCTTCTATGACGCGCTGGCCAACAACGAGAGCGCCGTGCGTGAATTAGGCGACGAGATACTGAAGCAAATTGCGGTGGAGATCACCGAGAAGCTGCGCAAAAGCACCTCAGTTGATTGGCAAGTGCGCGAGAGCGTGCGCGCCAAACTGCGCAACTTAGTACGACGGATATTGCGTCGCTTTAAGTATCCACCAGATAAACAAGACGGTGCCGTTGAACTGGTTTTGAAACAGGCTGAAGTTCTTTGTGTTGGGTGGGTTTAGGAGAGTATTAAATCGAGCCATATAATTGAGTCGGAGTCTCGAAAAAGGAGTTTTATACCATCTAATTGCAGGGACTAGGGGGATGTTGCTTGCGAACTTTCTAAGTTTCACGCACCGATTATTTTCTCGCGTAAAGCAGGTTCATTCTGTAACAAATTCTCGCCCCGCTGAACCGCAATACAAACCCCTGCCGAACCGAGTCCAGACGCTGTTGAGCTTGGCCGAGAAAAATGATGGACAAAGACAAGATATCTGACAGGATACGCAAGTGGGGGACTTAAGGGGGGACTTAAGGGGACTTAAGGGACGTTGCTTGCTAACTTTCTATGGG
>JAACTI010000301.1:3448-4984 GCA_009993495.1 Deltaproteobacteria bacterium
GACGTTGCTTGCTAACTTTCTAAGTTTCACGCACCGCTTATTTTCTCGCGTAAAGTAGGTCCATTCTGTAACAAATTCTCGCCCCGCTGAACCGCAAGACAAACCCCTGCCGAACCGAGTCCAGACGCTGTACCGGCATCTTTCCCCGTATAGCCGAATTCCTGTACTGCGAGACAGCAGAAGATGGCCCGTGCCCCGGCTACCTGAATCTCGCCGTGGAGAAGGCCGCCATCAAGCCCGCCATCTACGAGCACCCCGAATTTTCCACCTTCATCCAGAGTATGAATGCGCACTTTGCCGCCTGGCGGCAGAAGAGCGCCACCACCCTCAAAGGGTTGCAGGCTGGCTGTCATCCTAAAGAGGTCATTTTCGCCCTGTCAGAAGACCTGCTCGCCCACTGTTAGTTCCCACACTGGCTTGATAAAAACTGGCTGGTTATTTTCACAATGGGTTAAAGAGGTGAACGAGAATCTCAGATTAAATTGGCTGACCATCGATATTGTTTGAGAGGCAGGGCGGTGGAGCTGTGCGGCACAGCGATACAGCGGTGAAGGTCAGCATCCAGATCATGTAGGCTTTTTCTCCAAGCGCCGTCTTCTGGCTGCCAGCACCCCGTTGCTCGACCGGCTCGACACTCCAATTGACAACGCAAACTTTCACAAGAGGTTGAGCTGGATATGGTTTTCTCCTTCTGCCTTGACCCGTGTCGGTGACTGACCTATGCTCCAGTATCTTTTTATCCGGAGCGTGATGATATGAAAAAAGCAGTTGTGCTTTATAGTGGCGGGCTCGATTCGACCACCTGCATGGCGATTGCCCGCGATCAGGGGTTTGCGCCCTATGCCTTAAGTTTTGCCTACGGTCAGCGTCACCTGGTCGAGCTGCAGAAGGCGCGAGACTATGCACCTTTGATGGGGGCGGTCGAGCATTTGGTGGTTGATTTTGATCTGCGCAAAATGGGGGGCAGTGCCTTGACCAGTGAGCTTGATGTGCCGAAAGACGGCGCTGATAAGGCCGATGTGCCGATGACTTATGTGCCCGCGCGCAATACGATTTTCCTCTCGTTTGCCTTGGGCTGGGCCGAAGTGCTGGGGGCTCAGGATATTTTTATCGGGGTCAACGCGGTTGATTATTCGGGGTATCCCGATTGTCGCCCTGAATTTATTGCCGCCTTTCAGCAGATGGCGGCCCTGGCCACCCGCGCCGGGGTTGAAGGCGCACCTTACCAGATTCACGCGCCGCTGATACACTTGAGCAAGGCTGAAATTATTCGGCGCGGTTTGCAGCTGGGGGTTGACTATCGTTTGACTCACAGCTGTTATGACCCGGCCGCCGATGGCCGTTCCTGCGGACACTGCGATTCCTGCCTGCTGCGTTTGAAGGGGTTTGCGGCGGTGGGTTGCGTTGATCCAATTGATTATCGGTAGAGAACACCAACCATGAAGAAAATGCCTGATTTGCAGAAGAGCGCCGACCCGCGGCGCATCGCCATTGATAAGGTGGGGGTCAAGGATATCCGCTACCCGATTGTGGTGC
>JAACTI010000302.1 GCA_009993495.1 Deltaproteobacteria bacterium
GACTTATCCGCTGGATGAAGCCCTGGCCTTGTTGAAACAGAGCGTTTTCGCCAAATTCGACGAGACGGTGGATGTCAGCATCCGCCTCGGGGTTGACCCGCGTAAAGCCGACCAGATGGTGCGTGGGGCTGTGGTTCTGCCCAATGGTCTGGGCAAGGACGTGCGCGTGCTGGTTTTCGCCAAGGGTGAAAAATTACTCGAAGCAGAGGCTGCGGGAGCAGATTTTGTCGGCGGCGATGACCTGGCGGAAAAAATTCAAGGTGGCTGGTTCGATTTTGACACCGCGATTGCCGCCCCGGATATGATGGGGGTGGTTGGCAAAATTGGTCGTTTGCTCGGACCGCGCGGTCTGATGCCGAACCCCAAGGTCGGCACGGTGACCCTCGATATTGCACGGGCGGTCAAGGAAGCCAAGTCGGGTAAGATTGAGTATCGGGTTGAAAAGGCCGGAATCATTCATGCGCCTGTGGGCAAGGTGTCGTTTGATGCGCAGAAGCTGCGTGAAAATCTGCTGTCGCTGGTGGATGTGCTGATGAAGGTCAAACCCTCGACCTCAAAGGGTATCTACCTGAAGAAAATTGCGATTTCTTCAACCATGGGCCCCGGCATTTTTGTTGACGTTGCCGACGTTCAGGCCGCGGTGCGTTAGAGAACCGAGGCACCCGCTAGTGGGTGCGTGTTTACATACAGACCAAGTCCAAAGACAGCAGGCGCATTGCAAAATGCTTAATGGTTTCCACCTGCCGAGGTAAAAGGGTTCTGTGACGGTTGTATGATCGTCTCCCCTGCCTTGACTTGGGCGGGATTATTCATCCCAAGACTACTCATGAAAGGAGGAGATGCATGAACAGAACCGAAAAAGAACAGATTGTTGCGGAGCTGTCACACAAACTCAGCGATGTCAAGGCTGCATTTATTGCCGATTATCGCGGAATTAATGTCGATCAGGTCACGCGTTTGCGGCGCGAGTTGCTGGCGGCGGGTGTTGATTATCGGGTTGTTAAAAACAGCCTGCTGCGCTTGTCGGCGAAAGGAACTCAGGCAGAGGTGCTCGAAGGCTTCTGTAAGGGGCCGACAGCCATTGCCATGGCTGGGGCTGACGTTGTTGCCCCGGCAAAAATTCTGGTTAAGTACGCCGACGAGATCGCAGCATTCGAACTGAAAGCCGGCATGCTCGATGGCAAACTGATTGATGCCGAGGGTATCAAGGCGCTGTCCAAGCTACCGAGTCGCGAAGAACTGCTGGCCAAGGCCCTGAGTTCCATGAATGCCCCGGCATCCAATCTGGTTGGAACCTTGGCTGCCATTCCGCGCTCGCTGGTGCAGGTGCTGAATGCTATCGGTCAGAGTAAAGCGGCCTAAAGCCTGACTATCACGATTTAAACACTCACTGACGACCTACATAAACGCATTAACGGAGGAAAAAATGTCTGCAATTACGAAAGAGCAAGTTGTTGAATTTCTCGGGAATATGACTGTTCTCGAAATGTCTGAGTTTGTTAAAGAACTGGAAGAAAAATTTGGTGTGTCTGCGGCTGCGCCGGTTGCGGTCATGGCTGGTGGCCCGGCTGAGGCTGCTGCGGCTGAAGAAAAAGATGAGTTTGACGTTGTTTTGACCAGCGCAGGCGAAAAGAAAATCAATGTCATTAAAGTCGTGCGTGCGATCACCGGTCTTGGCCTCAAGGAAGCCAAGGATCTGGTGGATGGTGCACCGAATACCGTCAAAGAAGCGGCAACCAAGGCTGAAGCTGAAGATATCAAAAAGCAGCTTGAAGAAGCTGGTGCCGGTGTTGAACTCAAGTAGTCTGAACATCTGAATCACCTGCGGTAGCCAAGGTCGTTAATGCGGCCTTGGCTATTGTTGTTATCCGCCCCGGCTGCTCCAGTTGGGTTGTTTTGTCTGTCGACTTTTTTTGTTGGCAGGCATTTCTCCCTTAAATTCCGGGCCATTTTTGATTGCTTTCGCTGTCCGTATTTATCCAGCACACCTCAGAGTCATTTTGATGGCTGACTGAGACCCGATATCCTGCTTTAAAGGAGAAACCATGGCCTACGCGTTTGCGAATAATTCGCTCCTCAGGAAGCACTTCGCAAAATCCGGGACAATTATTGACATCCCGAATCTTATCGATATCCAAAAAACTTCATACAAGCGCTTCCTACAGGCAGATCTGCCGTCATCGGCGCGTCGGCCCGTGGGCCTTGAGGCTGTGTTTCGCTCGGTTTTTCCTATCCGTGATTTCAGCGACAGCTGTTCAATGGAGTTCGTCTCTTACAGTCTGGGAACTCCCAAATACGACGTTGATGAATGCCACCAGCGCGGTATGACTTTTGCCGCTCCCATTAAGGTCAAGGTGCGTCTTGTGACCTGGGACGTCGATAAAGAATCGGGAACTCAGTCGATTCGTGATATCAAGGAACAAGAGGTTTATTTCGGTGAAATTCCGCTGATGACCGAAAACGGAACCTTTATCGTTAACGGCACCGAACGGGTTATTGTCAGTCAGTTACACCGTTCGCCCGGCGTGTTTTTCTCCCATGATCGCGGCAAAACCCATTCGAGTGGCAAAATTCTCTACAGTGCGCGGGTGATTCCTTATCGCGGTTCCTGGCTCGATTTCGATTTCGATCACAAAGATCTGCTGTGGGTGCGGATTGATCGGCGGCGTAAATTGCCGGCAACTGTTCTGCTGAAGGCTCTGGGTTACAACACCGAAGAATTGTTGCGTTATTACTATAAACTCGAAGAAATTCAGTACGACGGACAGAATTATCAGAAAATTATTAATTTTGATCTTTTAACGGGTCAACGGGCCAATCGCGATGTGGTTTCGGCCAGCGGTGAAGTTGTGGTCAAAG
>JAACTI010000303.1 GCA_009993495.1 Deltaproteobacteria bacterium
TAGTTGCTGCAACAGCGCATATTGCTGTTCGGAGGTATCCTGAAATTCATCGACCAGAATATGGTGCAGCACGCTGTCGAGACGTAACAGCAGTTCCCCCGGATCATCGCTTGCGCCAAGGGAACTGCTCGCCATCAGGGATATTTCACTGAAATCGACCTGTCCGGCGCGCCGAAAGACCAGCCATAACTCGGCGACCAACTGAGGCAGTAGTAAAATCAGACATTCGAGAATTTGCCATTGCTGCGCCGGATAACGGGGCTGCGGTAACACCCGGCACGCGACAAGCTTTTCAATAAAATCACCAGCCGACGAAAGGTCGCTCACCAACCGCTGCATACGTTGCCGTTCAACGGGTTGGCTGGCGGCAAAACCAAGGTTGACATTGATTCCACCGCTCCTCCGCAACGTGTTATTGCCGGTCAACAATAAATCGGCCAGCCCCTGCCAAATAGGCAGATCACCAGCCAGAGCGGCGGGAAACTGGTGGGCATCCGCCAGGGCCAACAAGGGACGTTCTTTACCGTCGTAAAGATTCAGGGCGGCAATCCGTCCACAGGCGAGCATTTCTGCGCCGAGTGTCGTCGGCACCCGGGCTACTATTTCACCAAGTTGCTTTTCAATCAGATCAGCGAGAGACTTTTCAAGGATTTGCTGCGGCGAAAGCCCCTCAATCCGGTAGAGATGACGCATCCATTGATCGCGTTTGCCGAGCATATCCACCAGCATCTGTTGAACAAACTCCATCTGATTATCCAGATGGGCCAGCAGCTTTTCGAGTTCAAGGGCGCCGACCTGAGGGGTGCCGAGGCGGCGCAATAAATTTTGCGTGGCTTCAAGGTAAAGCAGGCTGGCATCTTCAACAATTTCGGGCAGGCCGCCCAAGCGGCACACCCAGGGCATTTTGCGCACCAGGCCAGCGTTGAAACTGTCGATGGTTTGAATCGACAATATTTCCGGGTTAAGCAACAGATTCCAACCCAAGCGTCGATCCTGCTCCAGGGCGGCGCGGGCCAGATCAAAAGTTTGCGCCCGGTGAGCTTCCTGCGGTCGTTCCCCTTCGGCGGCGGCCAGGGCTTCAAGCAGGCGGTTGCGCATTTCCGCAGCGGCCTTACGCGTAAAGGTCATCGCCAGAATGCGGTCGGGACGCTCCACCTGACTGAGCAAAGCCAAAAAACGCTGAATCAATAGTTCGGTCTTGCCCGACCCCGCCGGAGCCTGGACGATAAAGGAACGCTGCGGGTCAATTGCTTTTTGGCGTTGCCGGGCATCGATAATTGCGCTCATCAGAGTTCATCTCCCGGCCCTTGGCGCGCTTCAACCACGCGGCACATCCCGATCAGATCGCAGGTCTCACAGGAAAACTTTGACGTAATCGGGGCCACCCTGGCGTCGCCGCTAAAAAAAGCCCCGGCCAGTTGCTCCAATTGCCCACGCCAGTGGGCAATTAAATCTTGCCATTCAAACACTCCCAAAGCGGCGGCCTGCGTGAGCCCAGCAAGATCGCTGAGAGGCGGCAAAAGATCTTTGGTGCCGGCCAGCCCCTTAAGACGACAGTTGCTGATACGCACCTGGGCGAAAGCAACCGCCGCCAACTGGCCACGTTGATCGGCTATGGCATAAATGGGTAGCTGTGGTTCAAGCAGATCTTCACTGAGGAGTTTTTTTATATCAGTGAGGCCGGTTTTATAATCGAGGATCACCAAACTGCCGTCTTCCAAACGATCGACGCGATCAATCACCGTGTGAATTTCGAGGGGACCAATTTGTTCCAGGTGACGGGTCTCCAATTGTTCCACCGTAAAATCACGGCGTTTAAGTTCGACCTTGGTCAGCCACTCCAACATCAGGTTTTGCAGACGCTGACGTTCGATCTGTGCCAGACAGCCGGGCAGATCGGGGCGGCGAGCAAAAAATTCGTCCAGAACCTGGTCGATCACCTGCTCCATCAGCAATTGATACTGCGCCTGGGTCAAGCTTGCCAATTGCTGACGGGTTTTCACTCTGCGCCAGAAGTCTTCAAGGGTTTTATGCGTCAGATTGCCTCGTGCCAGGGCATCCAGCCCGACCGCCGGACGCTCAAAGGCCTGGGCGCCAAGGCGATGGTGAGCAAAGGCGCGAAAGGGGCAAAGAGCTTGATCCTTGAGGATGCTGGTGCCGCCGCGGCAAAAGCTGGCCGCCAGTTGTGGGGCCTGGTCATCCAGTTGTGAACAGACTTCAGTGTTCAGGCATCGCAGGAGAGTAAAGGGATCATGGGGGTCACTCAGAATCGGCTGGCCCGCAGGGATTCCGACCAATAAGGGACTGGGGCGTAGATCACAATCACCCCGCCGTCGGGCGTAACTGAAAACAACATGGTCGCTGGCATTGCCCAGTCTTTGCATTATTTGCCGGGCATATTCCAATTCGTGGGCCGGGCTGGCGTGAGGCATCTGGCGATCGATTTGTAATCCCAGTGGCACAAAAGGATTGGGGTTGCTGGCCGCCGGCAACAGCTCTTCATTCATCCCCATGACCCACAGGTGGTCGAATTCGAGGCCCGCCGCTTCGAGCAAACCAATGATCTGCACCTGACCGGTGGGAGCTTCCAACTGAAATTCGGTATCGAGCCCGATACGCCGCAGCACACTCAGGGCCGTGCTGCGCTCGATTGCAGCGCTGACCAGATCGAGACTGGCGAGTACCGGCAGCATTTTCTCGTGCCAGGCACCCAGCATCTGATAAACTCGGCTGCTGATGCTTCCTTCTCCCGGCCAGCCCGCCTGCTGGAGCAACTGGCTGAAAGAGAGCGCCCAAGCCGCGGGAGTCTGCCGAGGAAGCGTTAATTGCTGCTGCACTTGTTGAAGAATCTGAATAAATCTCGCCAACCCTGCTTGATCGCGTTGGGCCAGGTGCAGAAGACGTT
>JAACTI010000104.1 GCA_009993495.1 Deltaproteobacteria bacterium
CGGTGCGCGGATTACCGCCATGACAGCGGCTGCACTCCGCCGTCCCTTCATGGGGTTGGTGGCAGGTCAGACAGAGGTTGCCTTCTTCCGCCCAGCTTGTGCTGATTAATCCCGCCAGGAGCAGAATTACCAGATAAATGCCCAGTTTTCGCCGCGCCATAAGCTCGCAATCAAGGTGAGAAGAATCAGCCCCGCCAGGGTCAACAGGGTCAGCAGAATTACCGGCCATTGCCGGCGTTCAAACCAGATGGCCGCCGTCGTCGGTGGCTGCCGTCGCCACAGGGGCAAGAGCGCAAAGCCCGCCACTCCCGCCAGCATCAGATAGGCAAAGCGGTTCGAGTAGCTAAGGAGCTCTTGAATCCACAACAAAAACCAGGCCGCCTTGGCCGGATTGGGGGGCTGGGCCAGATCAGCCGGCGGTTGCAAGGGGGCCGGAAACAGCCAGGCGCCCAGTAACAGTACGACCACCAGCAGCAGCATATTGCGCCGGATCAGGCGAAAAAACACCGGAGAACTGGGAACGGTTTCATCTCTCATAAATGATGCTTTCGCAAAAAGTATCAATTTAGATGGCTAAGCAAAAAAGCGCCAAATGCAAGGCGCGCAATGGTCGAGCAATGAGGCGTACTTATGTACGTCGAAGCAGCGAGACCATTGCAGCAACACCGCAGTTGGTGCGTTTTTGCGACGCCATCATAGATAGGGCAGTATCCCTTTATCCTGCCGAATGCGATAGAAATGCAACGCCACCAGTGCGCTGATGGTCGCCGGCAGCACCAGGATGTGCATCACATAAAAACGCAGCAGCGAAAATCCCGCCCCGACCGCATCGGGCACCAGAATGCCTTTGACCAAAAATCCCAGCGGCAGTTCGGCGACCAGGTTCATGCCGGTCTGGGTGGCCCAGAGTGCCAGCTGATCCATGGGCAGCAGATAACCGCTGTAGGCGGTGAACAGGGACAAGAGCAGCAGGGCGAAACCGATCCACCAATTGAGCTGGCGCGGCGGGCGATAGGCGCCGGTTAAAATCACCCGCAGGCTGTGCAGAAACAGCATCAGCAAATAGGCGTGGCTGGCAAAACGGTGCAGGCTGCGCAGGTAATGGCCACCAAAGACCCGCGTTTCAAGGGCCAGAATCGATTCATAGGCATGTTCGGGATGAGGCTGATAGTGAAACAACAGCAAAAATCCGCTCGTCAGCAGCACCAGCAGCACTGTACAGGCCATGCCCCCCAGACAAAAAGTGTAGCGCAGGCGCAGATCCTTGCGCCTTACCCGGCGCGGAAAAAGATGGCGGACAAAGTCAGTGAGCATCGGCCTTAACTCTCCAGCGCAATGTACAGTTGATCGCCAGTGATACGCAGGGGCAATCGCGGCAGATCACGCGGTGCCGGGCCACTGAGGACGTGCCCATGGTGATCGAAACGGCTGCCGTGACAGGGGCACTGTAACTCGTTGGCGGTCAGGTTCAGGGTACAGCCGAGGTGGGTACACACCAGACTTAAGGCGTAAATTTCACCACCGCGGCGCACCACCGCCAGCTGCCGGTCGGCATAAACCAGGGCTCCTTCGCCGGGCAGCTCGGCCAAAGAGAGATGCAATTCCGCCTGAGTCCGGGGCAGGGGCGCGGCCAGATATTTCCAGAGGCCCCAGCCGCCGATCAGGCCAATCAGTGCCTTGATCAGGGCGCGACGTGTTGAATGAAGCTTTGCCATTTTTGAATGTATGCCTTGATGTAAGCGGGGCTTTTGCTCTCCAGGGCGGCCAGCTCATCCTGGTTCAAAAAACGCCCGTTGCGTAGCTGTTGGCCGGTTTGGTTCCAGAAAGATTCAAGTTTCAGGCCATCGAGATCGGGGCGGTAAACGCGTTCTTGCGGCGGTTCGTGTAAAAAGCGCCGCGGATTGGCATGACAGCCTTCACACATGGCTGTGCCACGTCGAATGGTATGGGGGAAAAACGCCTGCCAACTGGCGGTCACCAGCCGATTCTCCTCCCCCTCGGGTTCTCCGGCGACAATGCGTGAAAAATAACCGATAAACGGGCGCATCGGGCTGAGCCGCCCGCGCTGGTTCCAGCCCAGAGGCGGTTCCTGCTGGAGCTTGAGATAGGCGCTTTTGATCGTATCGCTGCGCGGGTTCTGCCGCACATAAAAATAGTCTCGCGCCGGGCTGTCGATCATTTGTAGATAGAAGCTACCATATTCTTGCGGCGACCAGGCGCTGTGACAGGCGTAGCATTCAAGTTTTTCCAAGTGTTGTGCAATGCTGTGTTCGATAATTTTTGGGTCAGGCTGATGGCAATCGACGCAGCTGTGGCTGCTTTTGCGTCCGGTGAGCAGACTCCTTTTACTGTGGCAATCAGCGCAGCTCAAACCAGCTTCGGCATGGACATCGGGGCGCATGGTCAAATAGTGCTCGCCCTGGGCCTTTGGGCCACGCTGATAACGCAGACTGTCCTCACGCGGGGCGCGACCGAGGTAATCCCAACCTACCGCGCCCCCCTTGTGACATGCCAGACAGGTTGCGGTGTCGGGCCGCCGCACCTGATGCCCCGAGCCATGACAATCACGACAGCTGCTGACATGGCAACCCTGACAATTTCGGTTGAAAAATTGTGCATCATGCTGGCCGAAGCTGGCGGCGACAAAGGCCCGCTCCGGTGCGCGGGTCGCCATGTCATGCTGGAAAATACCCGCCATTTCAGCGTGACAGCCGACGCAGGCCTCCGCAGCGCCAGGGCCGCCCTGGGCGTGAGCGGTCGCCTGATCCGGTGCATGGCAAGCCTGACAGGCAAGCTCGGCATGGGGCGCAGCCAATGCCACCGGGTGGCAATCGCTGCAACTTTCCGCTGCCGACAGGGGATTATCGAGTGCCGCCAGCGCCAGCCAGACCAGCATCAAGGCGCGTAAAATCGAGTTTCTGTTGATAAATGACATCTTTAGGATCCCGATGGCAGATCAGACACAAATTGACCTGCCAGATTTTTTTGATTTCTGCCGCCTGTAAGGGCCGTGAATTTTCGCGCGTCACCGCCGCCGGAGCTGTCAGCTGTCCCTGGTCGAGGCGCAAAAAACCATCCAGGGGATTATCGGGGTTGCATTCGCACCGCACCAGGGGTTCGAGGCTGCCGTCCAGGCGGGCGACCTGCTGACCAAATCCCAGAAAACGCGGATCGCCATGACAACTTTCACAGCGCAGTGCCTTAGCCCCGACACTGTGGCCAAAAAAAGGTGCAAAACGCAACTGGCGCTTGCCCCGGTAGCGACTGATAGTTTCCTGCTGTTCAGGCTGGCCGGCCTCATCCAGCACGGTGACAAAGGTCTGACAGCCCGGCGTGACCGGCGCGATTTCACCGCGTTGATCCAGCGCCAGCGGAAAGGGGTAAAGCTGGCGGATATCCTCGGTTTCACTGAATTGCCCCGGGGTTTTACGCCCGAGGATAAAATCTTCTCCCAGGGCGCTGCGATCGTACTGGGTATGACAGCCATAGCATTGGGCGACACTTTGCGAATGGCAACTGCTGCACGCCAGGCGCTCATGGCCGACAATCTGGTGCTCGGGGGTGCCAGTGATTACCTTGGACAGATGCAGCTCGCCATCGCGTTTGCCCTGCAATTGCACCTGACCGGCAACCCGCGCCAGATTACTGAAGTTGCGCCCTTTACTGGTTTGTACCATTTCACTGCCGAGGGGATAGGCTCGGGGATAGTTGCGGCTTTCGCGCAAAACCGGGTCGTTTTCGCGCGTAATAGCCACCGTCTGCGGTGCCTGCTGGCCGCTGCCATGACAATCTTCACAGCGCACTTCGGTCTGCTGGTACATATTACGGTAAGAGAAGCCATCGCCCATGATTTCGCGCGCAGTGTGACAGTCGATACATTCAAGGCCTTTTTGATGATGAATATCCGGGGTGATCTGGGTGATATTGCGCGCGCCGCTGATCATTTCGGGGCCGGGCAGACCGTCGCGGCTCGGCACCAGACCGTTGTTGCCGTCGTTCAAGCCTTCATAACTTAAGGCAATCCGCCCGCTACGGTTGTGGCAGCGCGCACAGACCTGATTGTCCGGCAAAATCGCCATTTGATGACTGGCGGAATAGCCCCATTTACCCCTGACGGTCGGATCATCGCCCTGGTAGGTTGCGACCTCGTTGTAGGGGAAATGGCAGGCGGCGCAACCGGCGGCGTGGCTGGCCGCGTAAACCTCTTTGGAGGCCAGCCCGACATGGCAGAGGGCGCAGAATTTGCGGTAGAGCTCGGCCGAAAGATGATCGACGCTGCCGATACCGGTGAGTTCCAGGGGCTGGCCATCGGCGTCAAATCCGATCACCGGCTGGGCCGAAAAGGCCTGCTCTTGCGGACCTTCCCAGGTGGCCATAATATTGTGGAGCATGCCGCGATTGGTGGTCATGAGGGTGGTTTTGACCCGGGTCAGCTGATCCTGATGGCACGACCCGCAGCTCTTTTCCCAGGAGGCCGGTTCACTGGGATTGCGGGGGCCAAGCATGCTGCGATGGGCAAGTTTTTTATCGTCTGTCGTGGCGTCCCCGGCGTGGCAGGCGACACAATCGAGATGACTGGGCGAGGCCAACTCCAGCCCGGCATGGCAGCTTTCGCAGCGCGAAACCTGGGGCTGATCGCAGCCGACCAAAAGCAGCAGTAATCCGAGCGCAAGACCTATGAGATTAACTGTCTTCATTTACCATCCCGCCACGCCTTGCCCTACCGTCAGAGCTGCCTAACATAGCATGGCATGACTGCTCCGGGCACCTGCCTGTAAAAAAAATCCAGAGGCTATAGACAGCCTCTGGATTGATCGCAGACCAGGGAGGTTCTGGTGCGGATCTATAAATAATGGCTCAGCTGACCGGCATAAACAAAAGCAAAGCGCACAATCGCGCTGCCGAGCAGAACCAAAGCCGCACTGAGATTCATACGGAAAAGCACCGCCGGGGTTAAGGCGGTAACATGGCCCTCGCGGATTTCCAACAATTTGAGCACCAGGGCAAAGGGGAAAATCACGCCCAAAAGAATGATTGCGCTACCAAACCACAAATACTCGTGGGTAAAGGCAAAAAATGGCAGGATCGAGGCGCGGTGGGCGGAACTGGAGGTGTACTGGCCATAAAAAAACAACGGCAGTACGGTCATTTCCGCGGCAATCAAGAAGATATCCAGCTTGGTGAAAAACAGTTTCGCCGCCAGACTGCGACTGACGATAATCATCAAGGCCGCACCGGCCGACAGGGCCGACAGCAAAAACAGCACCGGCAGAATCGACGAGTTCCACAGCGGCCGAGCGACAAAGCTGCTCAGGAGCACGCCGGTGTAAATGCCGATAAAAATCCCCATCAGCAGATTGATAAAAGCGATGATCCGCACACTTTCTGTCAGTCTGCGGGCCAAATTGCGCAGGCTGTCGAGCATGAGCCAGCCATAAAGCCGCTCAGGCAAGGTGGCCAGGACAAACAGGGCACTTAAGGGGAAAAAAGCCAACAGCCCCCAGGAACCCCAGGACATGGGCGACAGGGGTTGCACCGTCAGGTAGAGACGATAGACGTTGAGTTTATGCTCAAGGTCAAGAAAAATGAACAACATCCCCAGGCCAAGAACCACTGGGACGCAGAGGGGGGCAATCCAACTGGCGGCTTCGCCTTCGACCAGCTCGCCGTTTTTACGCAGATGCAGTACGGCGGCCATCACCGCCAGTCCGGCGGATAATCCACCGAGAAACAGGTAAAGTGCCACGCGCCAATCCCAAATATGCATATGGGGAAAGGCCAGGGCATTGAGTCCGGTAACTGTCACTTCCATGGCGGTTCCTCCTAACGCGGGGTGCGGTAATGCTTGATGTAAAAAACCCGGGGCTCGGTGCCGGCACCGGCGAGGAGAACCTCGCTGGGATGCTGACGCAGCAGAATACTCACAGAACTATTGGGGTTATCGAGATCGCCGAAAACCCGTGAGCCGCCGACGCAGGTGGCAACGCAGGCGGGCTGCTTGCCCGCGGCGATGCGATGATCGCAAAAGGTGCATTTGTCGACCACGCCCTTGACCGGATCGACATAGCGCGCATCGTAGGGACAGGCGGCGATGCAGGCCTTGCAGCCGATACACTTGTTTTTGTGCAGCAGCACCATGCCGGTCTCTTCGTTTTTATAGGAAGCGCGGGTTGGGCAGTTATAAACGCAGGGCGGGTTATCACAGTGGTTGCACAGTTCAGAACGGGTTTCAGCCCGCAGATCAGGGAAAGTTCCACTTATTTCCTCGCGAATCCGCGTCCGAAAATGTGCGGGAGCAACGTCGTTTTCAGCCTTACACGCCACAACGCAGGCCATGCAGCTGATGCAACGCCGGGTATCGATCACCATGGCATATCGGGGCATGTCAGGCCTCCTTCTGTAGACGTACAAAGTTAACCCGCATACCGGTGGTACCGGCAATTGGATCAACCACATATTTAGAAATCAATTCCTGATCGCTGACGCCACGGTTAAAGGCTTTGCTTAAACGTTCGCTTTGCAGGCCGAACCCATGCACCATATAGACGCAATCTTCACGAATTCGCTCGGTAACCTTCAGACGGATGTGGCCTTTTTTGATGTGATCCTGATTGACCAGGGCCACATAATCGCCGTTTTTCAGCCCCAGTTTGGCTGCAGGCCGCGGATTGAGCCACAGCTCGTTCTCGCTGAAGAGTTCATTCAGAACTGGATTGTTGACCGTACGGCTGAAGGTATGCACCGGACTGCGTCCATAGAGCAGGCGGAATTCATCGGCCTGGGGTTGCTCGTTACGCACATAGCGCGGCAGGGGGTCAAAATCGAGCAGTTCCAGTTCTTCACTATAAAGTTCAATTTTTTTCGAAGCGGTTTTAAACACCGGCGGGTTGCCGGGGGCGATATAGGCGTTTTCACTGTTGGGAATCAGCACCACGCCTTTTTCTTTCAGCTCATCGAAATCGATATCCCAGGCCAGGCAATCCTCTTCGAGTTTTTCAGCATAGGTCTGCCAGGGGAAGTAGGCTTCCAGGCCGAGCTTGCGGCTGAGTTCTTTGGCTATCCACCAGCCGGGCTTGGAATTGTAAAGTGGCTCGATCGCCGGCTGACGGATAGACAAACGCAGGTCGCGACCACGCAGTTGGGCGATGCTGTCATGGCGCTCCAGATAGCTGCACTCGGGCAGAATGACATCGGCATGCACCACGGTGTCGGTGGGCATCATATCCACTGCGACCAGAAAATCGAGCTGCTTGATGGCGGCACGGGTTTCGTCGGGATTGGGCAAGGCGGCGAGCAGATTGGTACCGCTGACAAACCAGCCTTTGATCGGATAGGGCTGGCCGCTGAGGGTCGAGGCGCGCACCACGTTGGTGACGCCTTCGCCGCCGGCAAAGGGGTAGCCGCCACGATTCAGCGCCGGACGCCCCGGTTTGGGGTAGGCTTTGCCCGCAGGCAGCGGCGGCAATTTGGCCTTGCTGGCCAGATAAATACCGCCCTTACGCCCCCAGGTGCCGAGCAGAGCTTGCAAAATAATAATCGCGCGGCTGCGCTGCACATCCTGGCCATCCCAGGTGACGTGACGACCAGGATGCAGGGCCACCGCCGGTGCATTCTTCGCCATCAGCTGGGCCGTCTCGATGATCACCGCCGGGCTGAGGTCGGTCTCTTTAGCGGCCCACTCTGGAGTATATTCATCATACTGGCCGATCATTTCTTCCAGGCCATTGGCGTAGGCCTCAAGATAAGCGGCATCGTACCAGTGATTTTTCAAAATCAGATGCGTCCAGGCGAGTAACAAGGCCATGTCGGTGCCGGGGCGGATGGGCAGCCAATAATCGGCCTTACCCGCCGCAGTGGAAAATCGGGGATCAACCACAACAATTTTGGCGCGGTTGCCGATGGCCTGGGTAAAATCCTGCACCTGGGAACTGTGCATATTTTCGCCCAGATGGGAACCGAGCAGCACCACCATTTTGCTGTTGGCCATATCCAGGCGTTCGGGCGAGCCGATGTCTGAGCCGGTGGTAATATCGTAGGCCGCAACCCGCGGGCCGCGACACTGGGCAAAGGAGGGCATGGCGACATTGGGCGAGCCGTAGGCCTTGACCAGGGGGAAAAAATGGCTGGTTGCCGAACCATGGGTGAACAAGGCTAAAGATTCGGGACCGTAGTCCGTCGCCAGTTTGCCCATTTTTTCCGCCACCAGACTTAAGGCTTCATCCCAGCTGGCTTCGCGATACTTGCCATCACCACGTTCACCGGTCCGGATGAGGGGCGCTTTGAGCCGGTCGGGGTCATAAAGCAGACCTAGTCCACCATTGCCGCGGCCACATAAGACGCCACGACTGTGGGGGTGCAAAAAATTTCCTTCGAGTTTAACAACTTTATCAGCGACAACCTTGGCGAAAGCACCACATTTCCAGAAACACATTTCACAATAGGTCGCAACATAGCGCCCTTCAGCGGCCGCAATTTCTGCGGCACTCAGCATTTGCCAGGGCGGCAGCGCACTGGCCATAGCCCAGCCGGCCGCAGTGGCGCCGCTGATTTTTAAAAATTGACGACGGGAACAAAAGTTTTTCAAGGCATTTTCTCCTTTATCCGGTGCTTTAAAAACAAAGGGAGGGCCCTTGCCGGCCCTCCCTTTGTCTCTGCACGCTTAGCAGCCCTGAAGTTTCTGGCCAGCGGCGGCGTTTTTGGGTTTCACATCAACGGCTTCGCCGACTTTAAGTTTGGCAGCTGCCGAACTTTTAACCTTAAGATTGATGGAGTTTTCGGCCACTGCGGTCACCTTGCCCAGGCCACTGCTGGTATTCGCCAGCGCACCTTTTTTGACCCAGGGGGGCAGAGCACCCTCGATACTCAGGCTGAGGGTAGAACCATCAATTTTGGCGATCTTCCCTTCAAAGCTCATGGCCGGCAGTACCAGCACCAGGCTCAGAAGCAACGCAAGAACGAGCATCATTACGGGTTTAGGCATTAACATGAAGAATCTCCTTTGCATGTATCGGGTTAAAACATCACTTGCACTTGGGCGGCCAGGGTATTGAAATCCTCGGTGGTTTCGCCACGGGTGGTGCCTTCTTTATCAAAGTCGGTCACCGAATATTCGAGGGTCAGTTTGAGCTTCTGGCCTTCAAAATAGTAGTTCAAACCGCCGCCATACCAGGTGATTTCCTGGTCATAAACATTTTTCAGTTGAGCAAAACTCCACTGTTCAGCACGGGCGAAAAACTGTAAGGGCAGGTTGGGCAGCATGTAAGCGAGCTTGACATAGCCGCCATTTTTCTCGCCGTTAATCCCCGTCACTCCGGCGTCGGGATTCGCACCCTTGTAGGCTTCATCCAGATCGTAATCGGCATAGGCGGCCGAGGCGGTGACCGTTCCCATATCTTCGAGGGGCAGTTCACCGAAAATATCAAAGGTGTAAGCCTGATAATCCACCGCGCCGGTTTTGGCCGTGACATCGCTGTACGCAATATCTGCTTCGGTCTGATAGGCGGCACCGATGGTTAAGACTTTTTTCGCGCCCAAGTAAGTGCCTTTGTAGCCATAGCCGGTTTCGGCGTCACCCAGGGAAATATGACCACGCAGGGTGAAGCGCGGGTTTGAATCGGGGGCGGAAGCAGAGTCATTGCGACCGTTCATGACATCGGCACGATACTGAAAAATGCCGTCAAACAGATTTCCCAGCACCGCCACTCCCTTATCGCGGGTACCCTCGTCCACGAGGGGGGCACGAATAAACAGAGAGCGATCCAGGGTCAGAGGACCTTCGCATGCTTCCAAATTTTCGCGGCTGAAGTTGTATTTAAATTTGCCCAGGCGCACTTGCAGCTGCTGGTTGTATGTCAGACGCAGTTGGGCGTCGAGAATCTGAAAATCACTGCTGTTGCCGTCACTGACATCCAAAGGAGCGATGTTGTTGTCTTCGCGAAATTCGGTCTGGACATAAAGACCAATTTTTTCACCCCAGGCCCCCAGCAGGGCGATGCGGTTGCGGCGAAAGTTGAATTCGTTGGTGCTGTCCTCACCGCTTAACCCTGAACCCGTGTCGCGGTTGACGAACTGAAACTGGCCTTTGTAATCAATCCGCAGCAGGTTTTCGTCTAATTCACCAAAGGTCATAACCGGGCCGGCCCAGGCAAAACCTGTTCCCAGCATCAACAACACCCCCAGTAAAACGGGGATTTTTAACATGATTTTTTTCATGACTGCGCTCCTTGAAGAAAGAGAGATCACGGGCCTTTCCGGCGGAAAGGCCCGCAGAAGTCGATTGATTAACAACCGCCGCCTTTAGGAATAAAGGCGCTGGGCGCTTCGCCACCACTACTGGGTGCGGCACCCTGGTAGGCTTCATCTTCCTGGCGAATGCGGTTGGCGTCACCGATGTAGCCCGGTGTCGTACGCATGGCCGGCCAGTCGGTCACCTTGTTGTAGGTTTTGTTGCGATAGTTGTCTGTGCCGTTCAGATCCAAAGCTGCGCCCTGAACTGTCGCCGTGGGACGGAACATCACATATTGCGAACGCGTGATCGTATCCCAGGCCGGGTTGCCGCCCAGGCTGCCACCGGCCTTGATCGGGTCGTTAATCACTGCGCCCGACTGGCTGTCTTTAAATGCATCCGTTGCCGGGTCGTAGGTGAAGTATTTGTTCTGACCAGCGAAAAAGACCACCGAGGGCGAGGGCGCGGGGTAGCTGGGGAAGGCGGCGTAGTCGTCGTTCATAACATAGGTGGTATCGGCGGGTTCAAAGGCGGTGAGATTGGCCCATTCCTGCCAGGAGCCGTCATAGAGCCGCACGTTCTCGAATCCGCAGATTTCTTTAAGGGCATAGTAGTAAATCGCTGCCAGGGCTCCGGAGTTGCAGTAAACCACCACCGGCGTGCTGCCATCGATACCGGCCGCGGCAAATACCGGCAACATGTCCTCTTTGGTTTTGTAGGCTCCATTGGGCAGGGTCAGTGCGGGCACAGTGATGTTGTAGGTCGGAGTCTTGGTGATTTTGGCACCGCGAACAATGCCTTCGAAGGCGGCGGGTTTGGCACCGAGAGGAATCGCCAGCGGACCGCCATTAATGCCGTGAATCGCCAGATAGGAACTGGCCGGGGCAGCGGTCAGATCAATCGGCGGGTTGGTGGTGGCCGAAAACGGGATATTCAAACCGGTGGCAGGATCATCATCGCGATCAAACAAAAATTCGCTCAAGGTCAGGGTGCCGTTGTTAAACAGTTTTTTTGCTGGATCATAGGCGTAACCGGCGACCTGGAAGACATCAGGGATATTGTCGGCATCGCCATCTTTAAAGTAATAGGCCGCGGGTGGCTGGCGGGTATCGAGGACGATCACCTTGTCGGGATCTTCGTCGGCCAGGGTGGTGCGGCCTGAATCGACCAGGGAAATCAATTCGCCGATGCTGATGCGTTCATCGAGAAACCGCTGAGGAAAGTCGGCGACGCTGATATTTGAGGGGTTAATCGCGGGCAAGGTCACGCCCTTTTGCAGGGGGTTGCCTGCCATGGCATAGGCCTTGTTGCCGCCATTGAGGACGCGGATATTCTCTTTCGGAAAGCCCCAGTAACGCAGAGTCCACCACAGGCGGGCAGAGCAGAAGCCGGGATAGTCATAGCGCGAGGTGGTCAGAACGATGACATCGTCCTTGGTAATGCCATATTGTTGCAGCATCTGGTCGATCAGGGAACCGGTGCCGACTTCGTGCTCAGAAAGCATGGGGCCATCGTCACGGTTAGTAACCTCATAACCCTCGTGGGAAACGTTGGGAATTGCGCCGGGGATATGGCCGAAGAGATTCTCGGGCATGTTACTGAAGGCTTTGTACTGGGGGCTGAGCTTGCCGTATTGCTTTTCGATATTGACCAGAACCTTGGTTTTGTCGCCAGCAAACCAGCTGTCGGTATCCGAATAAGGGAAAACCCCGGCCGGATTGGGAACGCAATCAAGAACCACCATCCGCTGGCCGGTTTCGGGCAGCACGCAGCCGTTATCGACCCAGGTTCTCACTGTCGCCGCCTCAACCAGAGTCTGGGCGCTGGCGTCACCCTGATAGGTTTCAACCGCCGGATCATCATAGCTATCCGAACCGCACCCGGCCAAGCTCAGGGCCACAACGGCCATGGCGAGCAGGCCAATCAAAAAACTCCTGTTCATCTTTAACCCGATCATCTGTGCCTCCTTGGGGAGATAGTTTGGGTCAATAGCTTCTTCGCTAGACCCGTTTTGAGAGATGATGTAAAATAGCCCGTTAAAGTGATAAAAGAGAAACGACTAATTTTCATAGACACATGCATTCTGCGCATAAGCACAGAAGGGACAGCTAATGGAGTCGGTTTATCTGAAAACCTTGATCGAAGTCGTCCGCACCGGGAGCCTGACCAAGGCCGCCGACAGCCTGTGCGTTACCCAGTCGGCGGTCTCACGCCGGATTAAATTTCTCGAAGACCGTTATGAACGTAACCTTCTCGATCGCAGCGGGCCGCTGCTGGTACCAACCGACGATGGTCAACTGGTGCTGAAAAAAGCCGAAATGATTCTCGAACTCGAAAGCGAACTGCTGGCTGAACTCACGAGTTTGAGCGGGAAAAAGCCCTTGGCCTTTGTCTGCACCCCAACTTTCGGCATCGTTCATCTGCCCGACATCCTGCGCGAATTCATGCTGAAATCCAGCGAGCTGGAAAATTTTCGTTTTGTGTTTGAAATGCCGGGGGAAATTATTAAAGGGCTGAATGACGGCTTGTATGAAATGGCGCTGATTGAACACTGCCAGTGCCTGGATCTCAAAGATTTTGAAACCCTAGCCCTGCCGGGCGATGAAATGGTGTTTGCTGTCAGCCCTGCGCTGAATCTGGACGGCGGCGTTGAACCCCTGGAGGTCTTGTTGCAACAGACCCTGTTTGCGCGCGATGAAGGCTGTTGTTCACGCACCCTGCTGGAAACGAATCTGCAAAAGCTGGGGCATTCGACCAAAGAATTCCACCGGATTGTGGTCTATGACGATCTGCACGTTATTGTCAGAGCCCTGATTGAGGGCGAAGGGGTGGCGTTTATTTCAAATGAACTCATTGCTGAAGACATTAAGCAGGGACGTTTGATGACCTTCAAAGTTGCCAATTTTGTGCACAACCGTTCGCGCACCTTTTTGTACAACAACCGTTTTGCCGCTGGCGGCACCGCCGCTCTTTTCGTCGAAACCATTTTTGAACATTTTCCGCAAGTTGACAAACACCAACTTCCTTACTGCTGCAGCATGAGCCCGCAAAAAGCCTAATGACCGCAGGTCTCGAGCTTTGTTGCCGAACATCAAGGCGGGTAGCGCTCACGCGGACTGACGGCGAACCCGCAGGGTAGTCATACCATGCGGAGCATGGATTTCTCAAAACCCCGCTGCCGCGAGGCCTGGTGGATTATTGTGAACCCGGGAGACGGATAAGTGATTGGCTTGATACAACGCTATTGGCTGATGTTGACCCTGGTGATGCTGGTGCTGGTGACCAGCCTGTCTTTGTGGCCGGTGAAACACGTGCCGCAAGTGCCGGGCGGCGACAAGCTGCACCATTTTGTCGCCTATGCTGGGCTGATTTTCCCCCTGGCTCTGAGCAGGCCCCGCCACTGGTTGTTGCCGGCACTGGGTTTTCTCCTGTGGAGCGCGGTAATTGAGCTGCTACAACCCTCTGTCAACCGTTACGCCGAGTGGCACGATCTGTTCGCCAACCTTGGTGGTATCGCCAGCGGCATCGCTGCCGCCGTAATTCTTCGCCCCCGCAACAAAAAATCGGCAGAAACTCAAAAAAGTTAGCACCAATCTTCCGCTGAGGCAGCGTCCCTCCCCCGCCAGGGATGAACTCTTTGTTTTATTGTATCTATTCAGCTCCGTAGCGGCAGAGCCCGAGACCCCCATTCCACGGGTCGCATGAATCCCTCCCTGGAGCTTAGCTGTCGCCATCCGGGCGACAGATACCCGTTCCATGGCGGCCCCGTGCTCTGCATGGTTTATAGTGACGTTTTGTTCGGGCATGTCCACGATTTTTTTGCAGAGTACTCGCCCCCTCCTTGACAATATCCGCCTATGCGTATATAAGTTGCGCCATGAACAAACAAGCAAAAATATTTAAGGCCCTGGCCGATGAAACCCGTCTGCGGATTCTGGCCCTGCTGCTCGATGGTGAGCTGTGTGTGTGTGAAATCATGGCCGCGCTGGATCTGCCGCAGTCGACCGTTTCGCGGCACCTGGCCTACCTGCGCAACACCGGTTGGGTCAAAGACAGCCGGCGGGGTGTGTGGATGTATTATAAATTTAATCGCGAAGAAAGTGCGCTGATTCAGGCGCTCAAGCCGGTGCTTGAAATCCACCTGATCCAAAGCCGTGAACACGCTGCCGCTTTGGAACGACTGGAGCAATATGCAAAGCAAAACCCTGAGGCCTGCTGATTTTTTTTGGCCGCATATATTCGTTTATAAGGATAGGCAAGAATCTATGTCATTGAATCTGAAGAAAAAACGCGTGCTGTTTTTGTGTACCCATAACTCCTGCCGCTCGCAAATGGCCGAGGGCCTGGTCAATCATGATCTGGGGGCCTCGGTGCAGGCTTTTTCCGCCGGCACCGAGGCGACCCGAGTTCATCCGCGGGCGGCGCAGGTGATGGCCGAGATCGGCATCGACCTGTCGGGACATCGCTCCAAGATCCTCGATGAATTTAACGAGGAGGATTTCGATTATGTCATCACCCTCTGTGGTGACGCCAACGAGACCTGTCCGCTGTTTTTCGGCGGGGTCAAGCGGATTCACATCGGTTTCGAAGACCCGTCGCGACTGCCGGGCAGCGAGGAAGAGGTACTCCCTGAGTACCGGCGCGTGCGGGATGAAATTCGCCAGACGATGAAAGATTTTTTTGCCCGGGAACTGCGCTAAGCAGCCGTAAAAATCACCTTAGCAGGAGAAGAAAAATGACAGCGAAGACCGCGTCAGGCATCAGTTTCTTTGAAAAAAATCTCACCCTCTGGGTCATTCTGTGCATGATTGGCGGGGTACTGATCGGCAAGTTTCTACCGGCATTCCCCAAAGCCCTGGCGCAACTGGAATACGCCAAGGTGTCGATTCCCATTGCGGTGCTGATCTGGTTGATGATCTACCCGATGATGATGAAGGTTGATTTCGCCAGCATCAAAAATGTCGGCAAAAATCCGACCGGGCTCTATGTGACCTGGGTGGTCAACTGGCTGATCAAGCCCTTCACTATGTTCGCTATTGCCTCCTTTTTCTTTTATGTGGTGTTTAAGGCGCTCATCCCGCCTGAGATTGCCAAAGCCTATCTGGCGGGCGCGGTTCTGCTCGGCGCGGCACCCTGCACGGCGATGGTCTTTGTCTGGAGCCACCTGACCAAAGGCAATCCGGCCTACACCGTGGTGCAGGTCGCAACCAACGATTTGATTATTCTGGTGGCCTTTACCCCGATTGTCGCCTTTTTGCTCGGTATCGGCGGCATCACCATTCCTTGGAACACCCTGTTGTTGTCGGTCTTTTTGTTTGTCGTTATCCCCTTGGCGGGCGGGATTTTCACCCGTCATCAGGTGATCAAAAAACGTGGTGAAGATTACTTCAACCAGGCCTTTATCCCTAAGTTTAATAACATGACCATTGGCGGCCTGCTGCTGACCCTGGTGCTGATCTTTTCATTTCAGGGCGATACGATTCTGGGCAATCCGCTACATATTGTCTTGATCGCCATTCCGCTGATTATTCAGACGGTGCTGATCTTTTTTATTGCTTATCTGAGTAGCAAAAAACTGCGTCTCAATCATGACATCGCGGCGCCGGCGGGCATGATCGGCGCCTCCAATTTTTTTGAACTGGCGGTGGCTGTAGCGATTACCCTGTTCGGCGCCTCGTCGCCGGCGGTGCTGGCAACCATTGTCGGCGTATTGGTCGAAGTGCCGGTGATGCTGGCACTGGTTAAATTCGCCAATCGCACCACCGACTGGTTCCCGAATACCTGAAAGTAAAAAACTATGACCCCCTTATTTCTAAACACTGCGCCCCAAAACCTCTTCTTCACCGGCAAGGGTGGCGTCGGTAAAACCACGACCTCGACCGCCGCGGCGATCGCGCTGGCCGACAGCGGCAAAAAGGTGCTGCTGGTCAGCACCGATCCGGCGGCCCATGTCGCTCAAACCCTGGGCGGATGCAGTATGGTAAATTTGCAGGTCAGCCGGATCGACCCGGTCGCCGAAACCGAGGCCTATAGTCAGGACGTGCTCGCCACCGCTGGTGCCGATCTGGATGATGAAGCGCGGGCGTTGCAGGAAGATCTGCGTTGCGCCGGGAGCGAACCGGCCGGTTGGCTCATCAACCAGAGCCTTGCCCCCTTGACGATCCGCGACCCGCTGCTGCAGCAGCGGGTCGCGAGTTTCGCTATATCGGCGAAGTCGTGGGTCAGAAGTTGCCGACGTTTTTAATTCCCTGGCAAGCCGAGCCGATCCGCAACCTGGCATGTGGACAAGGCCCGTGAATTGGGAATTGATGCGGAGACGATCAGCGCGGCGATTAAGAATCGTAAAAGAATTGTGTAAAAAATAACATGACCATCATATTTTTTTACATGCTCTGAACCGGTTCGGCTCGTGGTTTTCATCCAACCCCCGATTGCAATGAAGGGTTAAAAAATGCGTCTTCTGCTGGTGATTTGTAGCTTGCTCCTTGTGGTCGGAACCTTTCTCCTTGGTTCCAGTGGGGTTGGACATGCTTCTGATGCGGAGCAGAAGCCGGTCGTCTACTTCGGCATCATCCCCCGCTACAATCCGATGCTGATGTATCGCTCTTACCAGCCGCTGATGGATTATCTGACTGAGCACACTTCTTATCATTTCGAGCTCAAGCTGGCCCGCGACTACACCGAAGCGGTGGCCCTGCTGCGCGTGGGGGTGACGCCCATCGCCTCCCTCGGCGATGTCACCTTTACCGAGGCCCAGCGCAATTTCGGCGCCATCCCGATTCTCAAACCGCTTAACGCGCGGGGTGAACCTTTTTATCGCAGCGTCATTATCGTCCCCGAGGACAGCCCGATCCGCACCCTGGCCGACCTGAAGGGCAAGACCTTCGCTTTCGGCGATCCCCACTCGACCTCGGGCAACCTGATTCCCCGCTACCTCCTGTTTCAGCACGGTATCACCCTCTTCGATCTGGAGGAGTTCGTCAACCTCGGTTCTCACGACGCCGTGGCCAAGGCCGTTCTCAAGGGAAAATACGCCGCCGGCGCGGTCAAAGATGTCATCGCCTATCGCTACAAGCAACACGGGCTGCGTTTTCTCGCCGAATCTGATCCGATCCCTTCGGTGCCCATCGTGGTGCGGGCCGATGCATCGGTTGCGCTGGTTAAAGCGGTGAATGAGGCCCTGCTGACCATCGACGCCGAGGATCCGGTTCAGCGCGAGCAGATGAAAAGCTGGGATCCCGAGTTTCGCAACGGCTTCGTTGCCGCCGAGCGCAAAGATTATCTGCCCATCTTCCAGCTGATGGATAATGTCCGTGGAGGCTGCGGCATCCGATGTCACTAAACGGCTTCAACTTTACCAGTCTGCGCACCCGCTTTATGTCGCTGGCGGTGCTGCTAACCCTGGCCACCACGGCGGTATGGGGAGGCTGGGCCTGGGAGCGGGAGAAGAGCTTTCTTTATCAACGCCTCTCCAGCGAAGGGGAGATGCTTGTTTCAAGTATGGCGATCCCCATTATCAACGCCCTGCTCTATGAAGAACTCGGTATCATCCGCGAGGGGGGACTGCTCGATAATTTTGTTGCCGATATCATGGCCAACCGACAATTGACCCCAAGCTACGCCATGGTTCTCGACCAGAATGGCCGGGTGCTGGCCCACAGCCGTTTTGCCGAATACGGGAAAATTTATACGGACGGGCTGACCCACAGTGCCCTGAACGCCGAGGGTTTCCTCGAACGTTCAATCTCCATCGACGGACGACCGGCGCGGGATCTTGCCATGCCCCTGGCCATTGCCGGTAAGCGCTGGGGCTGCCTGCGCGTTGGTATTCCGCTGGATGCCCTGCGGCGGGAACTGACCCTGCTGGGTGGCCAGATCGCGCTCTTCGCGGTTCTTTTCGTCCTGGGAGCCCTGGGGATTTTCTTTCTGGTTGGTAACGGTCTGGCCCGACCCTTGAGTGCCCTCGCCCGCCAGATGGAAGAGCTCGATAGTGATCTCGCCCTGCAACTGCCACAGAGCAGCCGTCGCGATGAACTGGGTACCCTGCAAAATAGTTTCAGCCGCATGCTCAAACGCTTGCGCACCAGCGAACGCGAGCGGGATCAAAGCGTGCAACAGCTCCTTGAAAATGAACGACTGGTGACCACCGGGCGCATCGTCGCCGGCGTTGCCCACGAAATTAATAATCCTCTCGCCGGGATCCAGGGGGCCCTGTACACGCTGGAGCAGAACCCCCAACGTCTGAACGATTATCTACCGCTGCTGCAAGGCGAAGTTGCCCGTATCAGCGGCATCGTCACTCAGTTACTCGATCTCTCCCGCGTGGCTCAGTTGCAGATTGAACCCGTTGACAGTCGGCGGCTGAATGGGCAGATTCAGCAAATTTGTCGCTTGGCGCTCAAGTGCAAGGCGGTCGATTTCCAACTCGAAGCCGAAGATCCAGGGATAGTGCTGGCGTGTGATGCTCAGAAAATTCAACAGGTTCTGTTGAATTTAGTTCTGAATGCCGCCGATGCCATGGACGGTCGGGGGACGGTGAGAATTCGTAGTTTTATCACAGCGAAAGACTATGTTTTTGTGGTTGAGGATAGCGGACCAGGTGTTCCGGGTCATCTTAAGGAACAAATTTTTACGCCTTTTTTTACCACCAAAGCGGCGGGCAAGGGAACGGGAATTGGTCTGGCTTTTTGTTTGAGTACCATAGAAAAACACGGTGGCAGCTTGCGATTATTGCCGCAAAACAGCCAAACAGGGGCCAGGTTTGAAATTCGGCTGCCCATCAGACATGGGGATAGTGTATGACGGATGCTTCTATTTTATTGGTCGAAGATGAAAAACTGCATCGAATGACCCTTGAAGATAACCTGCGCGGGGCCGGTTATGAGGTGCTGAGTGTTGCAAGTGGCCAGGAGGCGTTGGATCTGCTGCCCCAGCACAATTTTGCCGTAGCGCTGCTGGATATTTACCTGCCCGATATCACGGGTATCGATCTATTTTACCTGCTGCGTGAACGTCAGCCCCAGTGCAGTGTGATTCTGATGACCGGCCAGTCGAGCGTAGAGGCGGCGGTCACCGCCATGCGCGAAGGTGCCTACGATTATCTGGCCAAGCCTTTTGCGGTTGAATTGTTGCTGGTACGGATCGAACGGGCTTTGCAGCTCCATCGCCTGCACCAGCAACTCAGTGCGGCGGAACCTGGTGAAATTCCCAGTCGTTCACCACACTTTCAAAAACTTTTGCAGGCCTGCCAGGTTGCGGCTAAAACACCGGCAACAATTTTGTTGCTGGGCGAAAGCGGGGTTGGCAAGGAACGTCTGGCCAATTTTATCCATTCCCAAAGTCCACGGGCCAAGGGGGCGCTCATCAAGGTCAACTGTGCCGCGATTCCCGAAACTCTTCTTGAAGGCGAGCTGTTCGGTTATTGCAAAGGCGCCTATACCGGTGCCCAGCGCGATCACGAAGGTTTGCTGTTGCAGGCCAATGGCGGCAGTTTGTTTCTGGATGAAATTGGTGAAATCCCCCTGGCGATGCAGGTGAAGCTGCTGCGGGTTTTACAGGAACGGCGCCTGCGCCGGTTGGGGGATGAGAAAGAACGCGCGGTTGATTTTCGCCTGATTGCCGCGACCCATCAGGATGTAAGGGAACTGGTGCGACAGGGTCGTCTACGCGAGGATTTTTACTATCGCATCAATGTGATCCCCTTGTCCGTGCCACCCTTGCGTGAGCGCCGCGAAGACCTTTCGCCCTTGGTCGCCCAGTTGATACAGTCCTTTGCGCGTCGCTACCAGCAGCCGCCCATTTTGCTGACCCCCGAAGTCTTCGACTGCCTGGAAAACTATGCCTTTCCGGGAAATATCCGGGAATTGCGTAATCTGCTGGAACGTTTGCAGGTGCTTTATGCGGGGAAGATGATTCACGTGCGCGACCTGCCTGCAGAATACCTTCAAACCCAGGCGAATCATGGCGAGCTGATTCACTGTTTTGCGACCCATTTACCCTTGCGTCAAGCCAGCAAAGAATTTGAGCGTCGCTTTATTCAGATCGTCCTCGATGAGGAGCAGGGCAATCGCACCCTCACTGCCGCCAGACTGGGGATTTCTCGCAAAAATCTATGGGAAAAACTTCAGGAAGGGTGAGTCCTTTTGGTAACGCCTCGGTTTGCGCTGTGTAACCTCACGGAATATAAGTGATATTCCGTAAATGATGGTTGGGATGTTTCATTATGGTAACACGGGTAGAAATTTTGAGACTTTGTGAAAAACGCCAAGGCCCCCGCAGGCCGGGGTTTAGCAAAATGTTGGAAACGGCCTAATTTTTGCTCGGTTCACAGTCGTTCCGATGAAACCTTGTTCTCAACACACGCGATAGTTGTCGTTTTAACCCCAACAACAGGAGGAAGAAACTATGAAACTGACACGGCGTAATTTTATCAAAGCCTCAGCGGCGACCGGTGGCGTAGTTCTCGCCGGGTGCGCAGCGGGCAAGCCGGCCACTAACGCCATGGGTGAAGCCAAGGCCCAGCCCCAGTCTTTAGTGGCAGGCAAGTGGGTTCCCACCGTCTGCCAGGGGTGCACCACCTGGTGTGCCGCCGAGGCTTTTGTTCAGGAAGGTCGGGTGGTTAAGGTTCGTGGCAACCAGCTGTCCAAATCCAACGAAGGTTTCCTCTGCCCGCGCGGCCATCTGTCCATCAAGCAGATGTATGATCCCGATCGGATCAAGGTGCCGATGAAGCGCACTAATCCCAAAAAAGGCCGGGGTGAAGACCCCAAATTTGTCCCCATCAGCTGGGATGAAGCCATCGACACCATCGCCGAAAAAATGATGGAATTGCGCCGAAACGGCGAAACCCACAAGTATCTGCTAATGCGTGGTCGTTATACCTACTGCCGCGACGTTCTTTATGATGCCGTGACCAAAATTTTCGGCTCGCCCAACAGTATTTCTCACAGCGCCATCTGCGCTGAAGCCGAGAAGTTCGGCGCCTATTACACCCAAGGATATTGGGATTATCGCGACTACGATTTGGCCAACACCAAATACGTGCTGCTGTTCGGTGGCGACCCCTTGGCCACTAATCGCCAGGTACCCAATGCCATTCGCCAGTGGGGTGCGGTGCTTGATCGCGGCACGGTAGCGGTGGTCGATCCGCGCTTTTCGGCAACTGCCTCAAAAGCCCAGGAATGGCTGCCGGTCAAAACCGGCGAAGACAGTGCCCTGGCGGTAGCCATGGCCCATGTGATTCTGACGGAAGGTCTGTGGAGCCGCGAGTTTGTTGGTGATTTCAAGGACGGCAAAAATCACTTTGTTGCCGGTCAGACGGTCAACGAAGCCGATTTTAATGAAAAAATCACCAACGGTGTCGTTAAGTGGTGGAACTTGGAACTCAAAGACCGCACGCCTGAATGGGCCGAAAAAATTACCCTGATCCCGGCGGATCAGATCCGTCGGGTCGCCACCGGTTTTGCCAAGGCCGCCCCGGCGGCCATGTGCTGGATGGCCCCAGGTGCGGGGATGCAGCCGCGCGGTGCCTATGCCGCCTTGGCCGCTCATGCACTAAATGGTTTGGTCGGTTCGGTTGATAACAAAGGGGGCGTACTGCAGAAAATGAAACAGCCTTACGCCCACATTCCACTTTATAAAGACAAATACAAAGGCTACCTTGACGCGGTTGCCACCAAGGGACTCAAGCATCACAAAATTGACCAGCGTGGCACCCTGGAGTTCCCCTCGCTGAAAAAAAAACCCGGCGGTGGGGTGGTGACAAACCGCGCAGCGGATGGGATCATTAACGAAGATCCCAACGAAATTAAAGTCGCTATTGGCTACTGGAATAACTTTGCTTTTTCAGCTACCGGAAATCAGCGCTGGGAAAAGGCCCTGGCCAAAATCCCGTTCTTTACCCACATTGTCACCAACGCCTCGGAAATGTCCCAATACGCCGATATCGTGCTGCCGGCTTGTTTCCACAAATTTGAGCGCTGGGGCCTGGTACCGAGCATGTATAACCGTTACAGCTACATTGGTTTGCAGCAGCCCATGGTCAAGCGTTTGTGGGACAGCAAAATCGATGAAACCGAGTTTTCCTGGCTGCTGGCCAAAAAACTCAAAGAAAAAGGTTTTGCTCAGCTGTTCGATTATTTTCAGAATGAAATCAAAGATCCCGAAACCGGCAAGCCTGCTGCCAATGAGCTGGAATTTGCCGAAATCGTCACCAAAATCATGACTCAGCCTTTGTGGGATCCGGCCAAGTATAAAATGGGTGAAAAGATCAACGGCTGGAAAGAGTATGTACAGCGCGGTCTCTGGCAGTCGGATCAGTATCCCTTCAAAAAACTCTGGAAAGATGGCGGCAGCTTCCACACCGCCACCAAAAAATTTGAGTTTTACAGCGAAACCCTCAAAAAGGTTTTGGTCGCCCATGCCGACAAGCACAAGGTCAGCATCGACAAGGTTATGGAAGTCACAGAGTACACCGCTCGCGGCGAGCAGGCGTTTATCCCCCATTATGAACCGGCCAAGCTGCATGGCGATGAGGCAGAGTACCCCTTCGCCTTTATCGACAGCAAGAGCCGCCTCAACCGTGAGGGGCGTTCACAAAACCTGCGTGAATACTACGAGTTCCTCAAGGTCGACCCCGGTAGCACCAGCCATACCGACGAGGTGCGCATGAACCCCATCGATGGGAAAAAACTGGGGCTCAAAGACGGCGACAAAGTCAAATTGATTTCGCCGGAGAAGGAAGTTGTCAGCCAGGTGCGGCTGTGGGAAGGCCTGCGTCCCGGCACCGTTAATCATACCTACGGTTTCGGACACTGGGCCTACGGCCAGGTGGCGGCCGGCGATTATAGCAAGCATTTGCCCCGCGGTTACAACAACAACGAGCTGCTGCCGGCGGATTATGATCGTCTGAGCGGTTCAACCGCCCGGCATGCTGTCAGTCGCGTCAAAATCGTGAAACTTTAATTGTCGACCGCTAAAAGGAGATAACCACAATGGCAAAAAAATATGGAATGGTGATCGATCTGCACCAGTGTGTGGGCTGTGGTGCCTGCGCCCTGGCCTGCAAGAACGAAAATAATACCGAAGCCCGCAAAGATGGTCAGAGTCACAACTGGGCGGACTTCATCATGAAGACCGAAGGCAAGTTTCCCGATACCCGGTACACCCAGATGCCGACCCTGTGCAATCACTGCACCGAGGCCCCCTGCGTGATGGCCTGCCCGGTCACTCCCAAAGCCATGTTCAAGGCCGAAGATGGCACCACCCTGCACAATCAGGATCGCTGCATCGGGTGCCGTCAGTGCCAGGACGCCTGTCCCTACAGCCAGTACACCCTGGATGAAAAGAGCCTGCATGGCGAGGCGTACAGCGTCATCAGTTTCAATATCCACGGCAAGCCGACCCAGGCCGAATGGCGCAACACCAAAGAACTGATTCCCGGTTGTACCGCTTCGCCGGCTGAGGTTGCCAAGCGTTCCGGGGCAACACCGCCCGATATGAATAACTACAAATCCGGTGATTATCAGCCGGTGCGTACATCCGGCGTGGTGGAAAAATGTATTTTCTGTCATCATCGGGTGACCAATGGCCAGCAACCGGCCTGCGTCGAGGCTTGTCCTTCCGGCGCGCGGATTTTTGGCGATCAAAACGACCCTGCCAGCGCCATTAGCAAGGCCAAAGCCGCCAATGCCAAAACGGCCTTCCGCTACAAAGAGGATGAAGGCACCGAGCCCAACGTCATTTATGTGCGCAAGTTTAACGGTAAAGGCTGAAAAAAGGAGTTAATCCCTGAGTTGCATTCCGGCGGGGCCTTTGCGGCCCCGCCGGTTTTTTAAGGACTGTTTATGACCCAAGCATTTGATCTGGCGGCTAATCAGCAGCGTGCCCATGTTTATCGCCTGCTGAGCGCCTGTTATTACCAACCCGAAGCGCAGTTTCTCGAAGAAGATGTTTTTGGTCAGTTGCACCGGGCGTTAGTATCTCTGGATGCGGCACTGGCAGCTGTCGCCCTCGACCTTGACCAGGCATTTCGATCCACCAACCTTGATGCGTTGTTATTGGATTATACGCGTTTGTTTCTGGGACCGTTTGAGATCAAGGCCAAACCCTATGGCTCGATTTACCTCGAAGGGGACGGGGTGGTCATGGGGGATTCGACCATGAATGCCCTGGCCTGTTACCGCGAGGCCGAGTTTGAAGTGGATGAAAACTTTCTCGAAGTCCCTGATCACCTAGCGGTTGAGCTGGAGTTTCTTTATCTCCTCTGTTTCAATCAGAACGAAGCCGCCGCGGCTGACAATCAGCCAGAGTTTATCCGTTGGCGGCAGATGGAACAGGTGTTTTTAAAAAATCATCTCGGTCGCTGGATCGGCGCCTTCTGTGGGCAGATGAAAGCTGGTGCTGAACAGAGTTTTTATCGGCTGTTGGCCCAATTGACTGAAACATATATTTTGCGCCAACGGGGATGAGCCTTGCTTTCCGGTGTGCTTTCGCAAAAAATTTTCGCCCCCCAAGACAAGCTGGAAGTTAAAGCTTCCAGCTGTCTGCGTCAGCGCTTTGGCCGTTCCTCCTGCCGGCACTGTTTTGAGATCTGCCCCTCGGGCGCTTTGAGCTGGGGAGAACAAGGGCTGAGGTGGCAAGCAGACCAATGCCAGGGCTGCCTGCAGTGCGTCGCCCGCTGTCCCAGCGGGGCGCTCCAGGCGCGCGGGCTGTCACTCACCGCGGTGGTGGAAGCTTGCGCGGAGATTAAGCAACCGGTTCTGGGCTGCCAGGCTCAGGGGAGCCAAGGCCAGGTGCGGCTGCCCTGTCTGGGCGTGTTGACTGACCCTGAGTTGCTGCTGGCTTTGGTTTTGCTGCTGCACAAACCCTTGCAGCTTAATTTGATTCCCTGTGCCGACTGCGTCAATGCCGCGATGCTCGCACCTTTACAGGTTGCCGTGCTTCACGTACAGCAAAAGTTCCCAGTGCAGAGCGCGGAGCTCACGCTGGTTACCGACCCCGATCAACTGGTCTATCGCGAACCTTGCTGTGACCGCCGCGATTTTTTCCGTCTGGTGGGACGCCGATCAAAGCGCACGGGCTACGAGCTTATTGAACGCCTGCAAAGCTCCCCCGGACCACAAATTTACGCCCACAAATCCCTGCCCCTTGGCCGGCGTTGGCTGCTTCAGGTTTTGCCCCTGCTGAACACTGAAATTCAATCTGCCGTGCGGACGAGTTTTCCTCAGCGTCAAATAACTTCCAGCTGCCGGGCCTGTACCGGTTGCGTCGGTATCTGCCCGACCGGCGCCCTGATCGCCGCCGATGATTTTGCGACCCCCCCTGATTTTGCCCCCCACCTCTGTACTAACTGCGGGCTGTGTAGGGATTTTTGCACGGTGCAGGGACTGGTTATCAGTACGCCACCAGCTTGATGGTCAGGTTAGTTTTTGAGCAAAAGACCGCAGCACACACCGTATAACCATTCAGCATAAGCTCAACGATTGATGATGTCGTTTACGCTTGCAATCAATCCTTATGAAGTGTCAGGATTTCGGGATTGAGATGGGGCTCAGAGGAGTAACAACCGCAATTTCCAGTTGTTCGGCAAGAGCAGCAAGCCTTCGGTCCATGGTGAGAATACTGGCATTGTTTCTGCGTGCCAGAACCAGATAAAGCGCGTCGTAGACTGGATGCCGGTGGCGACAGGCAAGGGCGAATGCTTCAAGAAAGAGGGAAGAACTTGATTCAAAACGATCCGGCAGGCTCACCGCCAGTTCAAGAATTTGTTCGCAGCGCGCCATCGGGACAAGATCCGCCTTGCGGTATTTCCAGATGGCGCTAGCAACTTCGGCAACATAAAGATCAGGGGCGACGACCAGGTTAGCCTGTTCCAGCAATGGTGTGAAGATTTCCGTGCCGGTTATGCCCAGCACAAGGCCGACAGCGGCACTGGCGTCAATCACGATGTTCATCGGTCACGATCTTCTCGAATCAGCAGTGCCGGGTCAGGCAAACCATGGGGATACGGGAACTCTGCCTCAGCACGGATTGCCGCCAAAAGGGTCTTGCGCCTCATCTGTGGCGCAAGATCGAGGTTCAGCCCTTTTGCCAAGGCAGCCACCGCCTGCTGGGCGATGGAGCGA
>JAACTI010000306.1 GCA_009993495.1 Deltaproteobacteria bacterium
TTTCTCGGGCTGTTAACCGCCATAGTTTTTCTGATTATACTCGCACTTGAACGCTGGCAGCCACGTTTTTGGTGTCGTAATATCTGCCCCCTGGGGGCGCTGTTCGGCCTCTGCGCGCGTCACAGCTTATTACAAAGAACGCCACAAACCCAGTGCCCAGATTGTGCCCTTTGCGCAACCCAGTGTCGTATGGGAGCTCAACATGCCTGCCCATCCGGTGGTACTGAGTGTATCCGTTGTCTTGATTGTCTTGATTATTGCCCGCAACAGCGCGTGTCTTTTCAGTTTGGAAAACCCACAACGGTTCCCTTTAACCTCAAACGTCGCACCTTGCTGACGGCTTCTGCCGGGGGTGTTTTATTGGCACCACTGATGGCGGCAGCTCCTGTGAGTGGGCGCTTGCGCAATGATTTGATCCGTCCGCCGGGGGCCGTGGCCGAAAATGAATTTTTGCAGCGGTGTATTCGGTGCGGGGAATGTATGAAGGTGTGTATCGGCAACGCCCTGCAACCAGATCTTGTGCAGGGTGGTGTTTTTTCCCTCTGGTCGCCGGTGGTGGTGGCGCGCCTGGGGTATTGCGAATATAACTGTACCCTCTGTGGCCAGGTGTGTCCTACCGGGGCGATTCGTTTGTTACCCCGCGAAGAAAAACGCCAGACCAAAATCGGTCTGGCAGTTATTGACCAGAATCGCTGTTTGCCTTACGCCCGCGGGGAAGAGTGCCTCGTGTGTGAAGAGCACTGTCCCACGGGTAAGAAAGCAATTGTTTTTGATGCAAAAATCATTGAGCAGGGTAATCAACGGCTTGCGCGACTTCAGCCACGGGTTGTCAAAGATTTGTGTATTGGGTGCGGAATCTGCGAAACCCGCTGCCCGGTGGCGGGGCAGAGTGCGATTGTGATCGTCAGCGAAGGCGAAAGTCGTGCGCCGTCCTGGTTAACCGACAGGGGATATTAATTTTTCAGGATCATTGTTTCAACCCGGTTGCGCCCATTATTTTTAGCGAGATAGAGGGCTTCATCGGCGAGGTGAATCAATTCGTCTTGAGAAATCATGATTTTTGTGTCGGTTGAGGTTATGCCCAGGCTGATGGTCAGGCGCAGATTTTCCAGTTCGCCGCTAAAGCGGAGCTGGGCAATTTCCTGACGAATTCTTTCCGCAGTCATCCGCGCCTGCTCCAGATTCGTTTCGGGTAAAACCAGACAAAATTCTTCGCCACCATAACGCGCCGCCAGGTCATAGGGCCGCAGCTGATCGTGCAGCAAATCGGCGACTGCGATGAGAATATCGTCACCCGCCTGATGGCCATAATTATCATTAACCTGTTTGAAATGGTCGATATCGGCCATGATCAACGCGCAGGGCTTGCCGTTGCGTTGACAGCGGTTGAGTTCGCTTTCCAGCTTCTCGCGCAGTGCCCGGCGATTGAACAGGCGGGTCAGGGGGTCGCTCTGGGCGAGTTCAAGGAGCAGCTGATTGCTTTTGCGTAGCTCATCCTGGAGGGTTTTGATTTGCAGGTGAACCTTCAGTCGTGCGACCAGCTCCTGGGGTTCAAAAGGTTTGAGGATATAATCGCTGGCCCCGCTTTCAAGACCCAGAACTTTGGTGGCGACATCGTCGCGGCTGGTGAGCATAATCACCGGTTTATCGCGTAAATCCTCGCGTGACTGGAGTAGCGCCAGAAATTTCAGGCCGTCAATTCCCGGCATTTCGATATCGCAGAGAATAACGTCTACCTGGTTGCTGACCAGCAGTTTAAAGCCTTCAATTCCATCCTTGGCCGTCAGAACGTGATGAAAAAGCCGGCTGCTCGCCATGGTTTTTTCCACCTGTTGGCGGATGGCCGCTGAATCATCAATAACCAGAAGACTGTGTTGTGAGTAAGCCATAGTGTGCCAACATTTTCCTAACGACATCCCCCCAGAGTTCAATGGGTGGATAAGTTGTCAGCCTGCCGCGAGTCGCGCCGCCGCCTGCTTTAATAGCTTTTCAGTGGTTGGCCAGTCAATGCACTTGTCAGTTATCGAGACCCCATACTTGAGCTCTTGCAGATTCTCGGGGATGGGTTGATTGCCCGCTTCCAGATTGCTTTCAATCATCACCGAATTGATGGCTTTATTGCCTGCCAGGATCTGGTTGATCACGTCGTTTAACACCGCACCCTGGCGGTTGTGGTCTTTCTCTGAATTGGCGTGACTGCAGTCGATCATAATGGAAAGGGGCAAATCGTTCTGTTGCAGCAGCTCGGTGGTTTCTGCCACTGCCGCTTGCTGATAGTTGGGGCCATCGTTGCCGCCACGTAACACGATATGCACATCCTGATTGCCGCGCGTGTGGACAATTGCGGTACGCCCCTCATAATTAATTCCGAGAAAACTATGTTCGTTGAGCGCGGCGCGCATGGCGTCGGTTGCGACTTTTAAACTGCCATCGGTGCCATTTTTGAAGCCGACGGGAAAAGAAAGCCCACTCGCCATTTCACGGTGATTCTGTGACTCTGTGGTACGGGCACCGATGGCACCCCAACTGATCATATCCGACAGGTATTGCGGGGTGATTGTATCGAGCATTTCGCTCGCAATAGGCAAGCCCAGATCGGTTATGGCGCAAAAGAGGCGGCGTGCCACTCCCAAACCTTTGGAAATGCGGTGGCTACCGTCGAGATCAGGATCATTAATTAAGCCTTTCCAGCCGACAGTGGTGCGTGGTTTTTCAAAATAGACCCGCATGACCAGCAGCAACTGATTTTCTAGCTCTTTGGCCAGGGTCGCGAGTCGACGAGCATATTCTAGGGCCGATTTGGGTTGATGAATTGAGCAGGGGCCGACGACCACCATCAGGCGCGAATCTTTGCCATGCAAAATCTGCTTAATTTTTTCGCGATTATTCGCAACCTTGCGGGCGTTTTCCAGCGTTAGCGGAAAAACCTGTTTGAGATCAGCAGGTGCGATAATTGGTGTGACTTCGTGAACATTCAGATTGTTGGTTTGTACCATTCTGATTCCTCCCAAAATACAATGTTAAAAGAGGGGTAACTCGTATCCTGTAACCCCAAATCTTTCGCATCTTGCTGATTATTTTCCGCGTCAGCTGCGGTCTGATAATCGCGGTTTAGCTCGGGCGAGCCAGTGATCATCCTGCCGTGCTGACACGCAAAATCCCTGCGCAATCTTACGCAATCCTCTGGGTTACAGGGTACGAGACAAAATCCAGTCCATAGAACGAGTAGCGCTGCGACAACCAAGCTCAAAGTTGGATTCATGCGATCCGCGCATGGGGATCCAAGACACCGTGACTACCACGCTGAAGAGATACAAATTCGATAATCTAAATTTTACATGGGGTGTTTGTCAAAAAAAATCGGCTGATCAGTTACTAAAAAAGCCCTACGGAATTTCCGCAGGGCTAATCTCAATCAAATAAGAAAATTAATTTTATTAAATTCTGCGCACGTTTGCAGACTGAGGACCTTTTTGGCCCTGTGTCACGTCAAAGGTGACCGCATCGCCCTCGGCGAGAGACTTGAAGCCTTCGCCCTGAATTTCGGAAAAGTGCACGAAAACATCCGGGCCGTTTTCTTGCTCAATAAAACCAAAACCTTTTGCGTCGTTGAACCATTTTACTGTACCTTGTGCCATCTTTTGAATCTCCTGGGACTTTTCGTAAGCCCTTTTTCTGGTGTGCAAATTCAATTTGTTAAATAAAAAACCACGCAACTTAATAGAAGTTCGCGTGGCTTATCCGTGACCGATTAACTTTTAATCTTACCCGTCAAACGAAGCTTGCACAAACGTTAAGTTCGGCAACAATGACACGCCTGAATCATTAAAGCAAGCAGAAAAAAAGATTTTTTAAAAAAAGCTTTCAAGTCTGCAAGGTTTTGCTTAGACTTCTGCGAAAGAAAATTATGGAGGGCACCCTCTTACTCATAACGGGAGATTATGCAATGAAAAAAATGATGGGTTGTCTGCTCGTGTTTCTTCTGCTGTCCAGCCCGGTGCTGGCGGCAGAAAATATTAAACTTGGCGCTTTTTTCGATCTTTCGGGACGAGCCGCATTTATCGGTACCCCCACCAAACTGGTGGCTGAAATGGTGGTCGAGAAAATTAACAGCGAAGGGGGCATAAACGGTCGGATGATTGAACTTGAAATTGGCGACACCGAGGCAAACCCGGCTAAAACCGCTTCGCTTGCCAAGAAATTTATCTACAAAGACCGGGTGACCGCGATTATCGGACCCACCCTTACCGATACGGGGATGAGTGTGAAAAAAATAGTTCATGAAGGGAAAACGCCGATCTTTATGACCGTCGGGGGTGATCCGGTCATTATGGGCGGCGAAAAGTTCGGTCCTTTCGACTGGGTTTTTAAATCTCCACAGCGTTCGAGCACGGCGGTCGAGAGGCTGTTTATTTATTTGAAAGAGAAAGGGCTGGTCAAAGTCGCGTTGTTAACGGCGGCTGATGGCTTTGGCAAAGATGGTGCCCGTTGGATGAAGAAGCTCGCTCCCCAATATGGGATCGAAATTTTGGTTGAAGAATCCTTCGGAACTCGCGATACCGATATGACCGCCCAGTTAACCAAGGTGAAAAATTTCCATCCTCAGGCCCTGATTGCCTGGACGATTGGCCCGGCGGGATCGATTCTGGCCAAAAACAAGGCGCAGCTCGGCATTGATCTGCCCCTGTTCCAGTGCCACGGTTTGCCTGATCCCAAATATATTGAGCTGGCCGGCGCGGCGAGTGAAGGGGATCGTATGCCCGCGACTAAACTGATGGTGGTTGATCAGTTGGCCGACAGCGATCCGCAGAAAGCGGTGATTCAGGACTTTGTCAAGCTTTACCAAGACAAAGGCTATGCTAAGCAGTTTCCCATCAACACCCATTCAGGCTATGCGTGGGATGCGATCATGATGGTGGCGAACGCGATTAAGAAAGTCGGCACCGATGCCGAAGCGCTGCGCAGGGAAATCGAAAATACTGCAAATTATGTTGGTGTTTCCGGAACCTACAATATGACTGCGGATGATCACAATGGCCTTGGCGTCGATTCGATGGTGATTGTTCAGGTAAAAAATGGCAAGTTTGTGCTGGCTGATTGAAAAACTGCTCCCATTCAGAGATGTTAACGCCC
>JAACTI010000307.1 GCA_009993495.1 Deltaproteobacteria bacterium
GCATCTGAGCAAAAATTTCAATCCCTTTGCTCAGGTGATCCGGGTGGATCCGGCTGTGAAAGCAGATGCTTTCATCGTCCGTTGCCGCGTTGACCGCACCGCCAAGCTCTTCGAAAGCCAGTTCCAGTTCGCGGCTGTTGGCGTAGGATCCGGCACCGCGAAACAGCATGTGTTCAAGAAAGTGCGAAATGCCACCGAGTTCCAAAGGCTCGTGGCGGCCACCGCTGCCGACATAACACACCAGTTCAGCACTGTGCAGATGCGGCATGGCCACGCTGACGAGGCGCAAACCGTTGGGCAGGGTATCAACAAAATATTCAGACATAGGTTAAACCTATTCCCTCGGGAAATTCTCTAGTACCCTGTAATCCCTAGGCTTTCGTAAGATTACGCGGAGTTTTTTCGTGTCAGCAAAGCCCGATGGTCGCTGCCTAGCCAGCGCGAAACAGCGATTATTCCAACGCCGCTGACGCGGAAAAGAACCAGCAAAATGCGAAAAAATTATGTCGCATAAAAGTGCGAGACCTAGGACAAAATAGTTTACGCCCGGCAAGGTAAAACAGCTATCATGGAAAAGCCAGCACAAACAGTGCGCAGGATACGGCAATTCATGGGAAAATCCAGGAGCCCTCAATGGTGAAAAACCGCAAGCACATCCGTTTAAAAAAAGAGCTCGGACTCATGGATGTTTACGCTATCGCCACGGGCGCCACCCTGAGTGCCGGTTTTTTCCTGCTGCCCGGGATTGCCGCCGTTCAGGCCGGGCCGGCGCTGGTGCTTGCTTATATGATCGCGGCTATTCCCCTGATCCCGGCGATGTTCAGCGTGATTGAACTGGCAACGGCTATGCCGCGTGCCGGAGGTGTCTACTATTTTCTCGATCGCTCCCTGGGGCCTTTCTTTGGCACCATCGGCGGCATTGGCACCTGGCTGGCGCTTATTCTTAAGGTTGCTTTTGCTTTGGTGGGCATGGGGGCCTATGTGCGTCTTTATTTCCCGGAGATGCAGATTAAGCCCCTGGCGGTGGTTATTGCTTTAATTCTGGGGGCTCTGTGTCTGTTTGGGGCGCATAAAAGCAGCAAATTGCAGGTGTGGATGGCGCTGCTGCTGCTGGCGTTGCTGGGTTTATTCTTTGGTGCGGGGGTGCTGGAGTTTCAGCCTGCGCATTTTGAGAATTTTTTCGCCAGTGGTTTTGATGCCATTCTGGGGACAGCGGGCATGGTGTACATCAGCTATGTTGGGGTGACCAAGGTCGCCAGTCTTTCTGAAGAAGTGAAAAATCCCGAACGCAACCTGCCCCTGGGAATCATGCTGGCCCTCGGGACATCGCTGATTGTTTACTGCCTGGGAACCACCCTGATTGTTGGCCTGGTGCCTGCCGCGGAGTTACATGGAAGTTTAACTCCGGTTGCAACCGCCGCCGATTATGCCCTGGGCCCGACGGGGAAGATTCTGTTGTCTCTGGCCGCCTTGCTGGCGTTTGTTTCGGTAGCCAATGCCGGCTTGCTCAGCTCTTCACGTTATCCGCTGGCCATGAGTCGTGACCACCTGTTGCCGCCGCGCTTCAGACGTTTAAGTAAATTTGGAACCCCGACCAACGCGATTCTGGTGACTTTGGCCAGCACGATTCTGCTCATCGTTTTGTTTGACCCTATGCGCATTGCCAAGCTGGCCAGTGCCTTTCAATTGCTCATGTTTGCCCTGGTGTGTCTGGCGGTGATTGTGATGCGCGAAAGCCGGATTACCTCTTATGATCCGGGGTATAAATCACCCTTTTATCCCTGGATGCAAATCGTCGGCATGATTGCGCCTTTTTTGCTGATTGCCAAAATGGGCCTGTTTTCCATGCTCTTCTCCGGGGGGATGATTCTGGTTGCGACCCTGTGGTTCGTTTTTTACGCACGCCGACGGGTTGAGCGCGCGGGCGCGATTTACCATGTTTTCGAACGTTTGGGCCGCCATCGCTACCAAGGGCTCGATCCCGAATTACGGGGTATTCTGCGCGAAAAGGGTCTGCGCGCCAGCGATCCCTTTGACGAAATTGTCTTGCGCAGCCTGGTTTTCGATCAGAATGAATCCTGTCACTTCGAAGGTTTGCTCCAGGTCGTGGCCCATAAGTTGCGCCGGGTGATTCCTCTCAGTCCGGATGAAATCATGGCTCAAATTATGGAAGGCACCCGCATCGGTGCAACCCCGGTTTCACGCGGGGTTGCGCTGCCGCACTTTCGCACTCAGCGTATCGATCAGCCTGAAATGGTGCTGGTGCGCAACCGTCAGGGGATTACCATGACCCTGTATGATCCCTTGACCCAGCAGAAACTTGATGATGTCGTCGTGAATGCGGTTTTTTTTCTCATCAGCCCCGAACGCGATCCGGCCCAGCATCTGCGCATGCTGGCGCGGATTGCTGAACGGGTCGACGAGGAAAGTTTTGCCACCGAATGGCAGAATGCCCGGGATGAACATGATATCAAGGAAAGCCTGCTCCACGATGATCAGATAGTCTCCCTCAGTATCGGCAGGGAAGGTTCCAGCGCTGAACTCGCCGGACAGTTGCTGCGCGATAACACTATTCCTGAAGGCTGTCTGGTCGCAATTTTAAGTCGCGGCGGCATTTCCTTTGTTCCCGATGGGAAAACCCTGCTGCAGGTCGGCGATCGCCTCACCATTATCGGTGATCAGAAAGGGCTGGCTCAATTGCGCCAACGCTACGGTCGCGCCGAAGACGCAGCGCGAGAGGGATGAAACATTCTTGAACCACGAATGAACACGAAGACACACGAATGACGTTCAGATTACTCGTTGCCTACTTATGCTCGCTTGGGGTGATGGCACGGTTAAACCTTTCCACCCACACCCTTAAATTTTTCCACAAACGCGGCGATTTTTTGAAACACGCTCTGCTTTTTGGTCAGATACTGCGGATTCAGCGGACTCATTTTCGGC
>JAACTI010000308.1 GCA_009993495.1 Deltaproteobacteria bacterium
TTAATTTGGCCACTTAGGGTCGCCTCATACTTAGCCATTTTTCTTTTTGAAAGACCCCCAAATTTATTTTTGTAGGAGTAGTAAAAATGTTTTTTAAGCCATGAAAATTAATAGTCGCAGCTTTGCGAATATTGTGGACAAGTCATCAGGCTTTTCCTGAATTTGGACAAAGACTTGCCCCGCTGATTAGGCCTTCTTTTTCCTTCCGCTCTTTTTATTATAGCAGAACTTTAAAATAAATCAATACCCTTATTCAGCAAGTGAAACGCAGAATCTCTTTACTTATCTTGTCTTACCGATATCCTTCCCTTCCTTTTTACTCCCATTGCCCGCAAATTTAGTCCTCGTCTTTTTAGAAGTACGATAACTAGGGCCAACAATTTCAATTATGTGGGCGTGATGGAGAAGTCTGTCCAGAACTGCATTAGCTAACAAAGGGTCATGAAAAAGAGTAGGCCATTCTTCTTTAGCCCGATTGCTGGTAATAATAATGGAGCCCTTTTCATAGCGCTCATTGATAACTTCATAGAGATCTTCTGGTCCAGGAGGTTTTAAGGACATAAGGGCAAAATCATCAATGATAAGCAAATCTGACTTGATGTATTTACGCAAACGCAGATTGTCCGTGCCATCAGCCCGACCACCGTTGATCTGAGTAAGCATTTTAGCCAGGGTAGTAAAGACTACATCAAAATCTCGCCGGCAAGCTTCATTCCCCAAAGCAACAGCTAAATGTGTTTTCCCTACCCCAGTCTTCCCGCAGAGAAACACATTCTCCTTCTCCCGGATAAAACGACAAGTAGCTAAATCAAATATCTGCTTTTGATTGATCCGGGGATTAAAATCAAACTCAAAGTTCTCCAGAGTCTTTGTAGAATCAAAGTTAGCTCGCCGTAGACGAAGCTTAAGCTTATTAGCCGCTCGTCTTTCCAGCTCATCCTGGACCAATAAGGCTAAAAATTCTAGATAAGAAAGCTTGCGCCCGATAGATTCCCGGTTTCGCAATTCCAAACTTTCTACCATTCCACCCAGCCTTAAGCTATTAAGCTGGGGAGTAAGTTGAACTATCTCCATGGCTTTCCTCCTCGGCAGGATCAGAAGGAAAAAATTCCTTGATACCTCTAACAAAACGCAAAGATTCCTTCTCCTTTATTACTGGAGAATCAAATCCTGGCGGTAATCCTTGTTTATCCAATTCCTTTATCAATATCCTTTGGACTACCCCATAAGAGAGCTCATCAAAGACTAACGCCCTCTTGCAGGCTTCTTCCAGACGCCTAGAGCCATACTTATTAGAAAGCCTCAAGACTCCCTGAGCAGTACGCAAGCGATTTAAAGGGCGGTCTCCAAGTAGTCTTTCAATAAATTCCTTGGTAGCCTTACCAACCTCTTCTGCTTTATGCCGACACCACCCTGGGGTCTGCATCAAATAAGCCACTTTATCTGGTGGTAAGTGAGCCTCCAAGGTTGAACGCTCACCCTTCCTCTGGGCACGATTATGCACCGCTACCAGTTTATGCTCATGAAATACCTCTACCTGAGTAGCCGTAGCACGAACCCATAAATGCTCTCCAATAAGTCTGTGTGGACAAGAATAATAGGCCTGGTCAAAAACAACATAACAATCCGGATGTAGCGAACACTGCTTCCAGCTACATATCTCAAAAGGTTTATCCGCTAAAGGCAGAAGGGCCCTCTTTTCTACTTTTTCAAATACCTCTAAAGGCCTACGCTTCGTCGTTCCATGTATACGCCCTCCAGCCTTTTCCATACACCAAACCAATGCTTTCTCATTAGCATCAGTAATATCTCTAAAGGATTGCCCGGGAAGGAAGTTTCCTTTCACATACTTAACTCCTCCGCATTCTACTTTACCCTTATGTTCCGGCTTTCCTTTACGACAAGGAGAGATGAGAAACCCATAATGCTCTGCACATTCACGGTAACTGCGTTGCACTGTCGGATCGTAAAGACCTGCCTTGATTATTGCCGCTTTGAGGTTATCCAGAACTATTTCTCTGGGCACGCCACCAAAAAATTCAAAAGCCTGGCGATGTAGCCTTAGCCAGATCTCTACACTTTGCCCAAAGACAAACTGGACAAACTGGTGCCGGCTATGAGATAAGGTCATTACAAAGGCCCAGGCTCTTTCTAACTGATTGTCCAGAGGGTTTTTCATTAAACCAGCATAGCCGAAATCTACCTGTGCTTGAGCACCGGGTTCGACCTCTATGCGGATGAAGGCTTCAGGAGTAGACTTCTTCAGTTGATGCACAAAGCGTTTCACGGCTGAATAGCTACCAGTGAAACCATGATTTTCGCATAAGCGGTCGTAGATAACCTGTATGCTTATTCCAGACTCCCACATCCTCTCTACTATCTCCCGGTAGGGCTCAACACTGGATACTGGCCGGGCAACTACTATTCTTTCCGCTTCCTGTAATAATTTCTCTAACCGCGCCGGCTCGGGTAAATCTCCTTCAAGTAAGCCTTTTTCTTTAGCCCAAGAGCGATACTTAGCCACTGTAGGGCGGCTTATTCCTGTGCGTCTTGCTATCGCCCGGTCTCTCTGGCCCATCCGTAACTGTCTTAATAACTCCCGAATATCCATTACTTCCAGTCTCTTCCTAGCCATAGTGTCTACCTCCTTTTTTCTTAAAGGATAGCATACTATGGCTAATTTTGCGAAAGAATCAATTCCTTACTCTTATTTAAGAACGGCTCAGTCTAACCGACCATAGGTGGTAAAGTATGCCCGACCAGGGGTGGCAACTATCACCCGACCAGGGGTGGTAAAGTATACCCGACCAGGGGTGGTAAACAATACCCGACCAGGGGT
>JAACTI010000309.1 GCA_009993495.1 Deltaproteobacteria bacterium
ATTTGCCCGGTCATATCTAATGCAGTCCCTGGGTTTGTTTTGCCAATCCCCACATTTCCATTCGCTAAAATGGTCATTCGCGTCAAATCGGTGGTAAAAAAGTTAAGCGGAGCCGCTCCTCCATTCCCAATATTTAAACTAGAAGAAGGAGTACCGCTTGAGGTACGAATGTAAGCTGCATCCGCTTTTGTAGTACCACCAAGACTGCCAGTGGCTGCCGCTGAATACTGCATAATATCGAGTTGACCCCCATTTGACTGAGCGGTAAAGCCAGCCCGCGTATTAGTATTATTACTCGCTGAAGCATTTTGCGCTACAACGGTGGTTGGATTGGCTTGGTCTACCCGGGTATGAAGTTCTTCGGTTGGAGTGAAGTTAGAGCCTACCGCCATATTACTTAAAACTCGCGTGCCGCCTGTATATTCACCGCTCCAATTTATCCCTAAATAATCTCCACTCGTTACGCCAAGAAATGCTAAATTCCTTCCCGTTCCTGAAGCACCGCTTCCCCCTTGAACCCACAAATCGTAGGAGGCACTACTATGATCAATATTTAGCCCTGAACCTCTTAAATCTAAACTTTGGGTAGGATCATTCGTACCAATTCCCACATTAGCCGCACTGTAATAAATTTCATTCGCGCCCACACCGTCCAACCATTTACCGCTTCCAAGTTCACTGGCGGCCGTACAGTTAGCTCCATTTTGATCACAATATTGGGTAGCCCCGATTGGTCCTTCAACATCAAGTTTTAAAGTGCCGTCGGGCGTGGTATCACCAATACCGATATCGCCCGTTCCAGTAACTCTAAATCGCTCGGTTCCATCAACGTTGAAACCTAAATAACTATTAGCGACTTCATTATTTTGATCCGCACTTAGAATCGCGCCCCCAACAGTTGAGTTCGTTAAGATCATAAAGTCGGCCCCGGTATCTGAATCAGTAATTTGCAAATTTGCATCAGAAGCCGAAATATGCAGCTCCTGAGATGGATTAGAGGTTCCAATCCCCACATTCCCTAAGCGGTCAATACGCATGGCTTCTGATAAGGCTTGGTTATAGGTACTGAAAGATAAACCATAAAGATTACCTGCATTTTCAGCGACTTGTGAAATTCTTGTCGTTACCCCTGAGCCATTAGCCGAAGCATCATTGGTGTAAAAATCAATCGTATTTACGTTTTGCCCATTATCAATGGTGGTGTCACCGTTTTCAATGGTAAAACTAGTTGGGTTCGCATTGGTTGTTTCACGAATACTTAAACGACTTCTGGGGGTCGTGGTTCCGATACCAATATCGCCATTGGTTAAAATTCGCATTTTTTCACTGTTATTAACCAAAAAGCTTGTGTGTACATCTTTTTTCATCTGGATTCCCCATTGGCCATCTCCGTCTAACAGCCCAAAATCGGCTCCATTTCCACTTCCATAAACTCGACCATAGACCGTATTTTGTTTATCACGGAAAATCATTTGAGTAGTCGTGCTATTCTCTGCATTATAATAAAGGGCCGTATCACCATCTCCGTACAAGTACTGATCACTAGCACCAAATCGCAGGCTACCATTTCCTCCAGAGTTAATACGCACATCTCCCCCTTCAACATGTAATTTTTGGTTTGGGGTAGTGGTTCCAATCCCAACTCGAGAGTTGGTAAGATCAAACGTGACATCGGTAAAATTTAAATCATTACCTATTTGTAATTGGTTTAAACCACCAAAAATTCCATGACGTAAAGATACGCCTAAATTTGCGGCCTCATTTCGCAATGAAATTTGTGAATTCTCGTTCGCCGCCACAGAGTTAATTCTTAAAACCCCAATTGAGGGAGATTCATCTGCAAAACTCATGAAATGTTGATTATCAACGGTTCTAACAGAAAAACGTCTAGTTCCTGGATCTCCACCAATCCCCACATTACCGCCTGCCCCAATCGTCATTCGCGTCACATCACCCGTAAAAAAGTTTAACGGCACGGCTGACCCCGTTCCAATATTTAAATTCGCTGGAGCTAAGGTTGTCGAAGTTCGTAAAAATGCGCTGTCAGCTTTGGTCGTACCGCCAATACTGCCCGTTGCGGCAGAACTGTAAGCCATTAAATCAAGCGCCGCCCCGTTACTTTGCACCGCAAATCCCGCTCGGGTATTAGTCCCAGTTCCCGTATTACTGTTTTGTACCGCAATCGTAGTTGGCGCATCATTGGCTGATCGGTTTACCACCAACTCTTCAGTTGGATTACTTAACCCGATCCCTACTTCACCCGTTGCCCCTGGGTTATACCAAACATCATCGCCCGTTTTACTCCAGTAACCACTGCCTAAAGCGGCGGCCAGGGTACAATTATTTCCATTGGCATCACAGTATTCAGTCGCGCCCACGCGGCCTTCAACATCTAATCTCAAGGTTCCATCTGGCGTGGTGTCACCGATTCCTACATTACCACTAGTGGATATTTGCATTCTTTCGGTAAAAGCATTTGTAGTAGTGTCTAAATGACCTATTTGCAAAACTTCACCATTTGGTACCGATAAATCTTTACTGCCGCCTGAGAGCAAAAGATTTGAGTCAGCGCCTGACACAATATGAAGCCTAGCGGAAGGCGCCGTTGTTCCAATTCCCACTCTACCGTCAGCTCCAAGTCGCATCACGCTTGTTAGACCGGCCGCCACACCAGTCGTTAAACCACTTCCTAATTCAAAGTACATTTGCGCGTTCGTGGTAGAGTCAGTGTTAACCTCTATTCGAGCGGCGTTCCCGGTAATATCTGGAACTCCAGATACATGATTAAAGGTTAAATTCGCGTTTCCATAACCATCATTAACCGTCATCGCCACGCCGCCCGTTCCATTCCCCGCTTCAATGTGTGAAGTCGTTCTGATTTGCCCGGTCATATCTAATGCAGTCCCTGGGTTTGTTTTGCCAATCCCCACATTTCCATTCGCTAAAATGGTCATTC
>JAACTI010000105.1 GCA_009993495.1 Deltaproteobacteria bacterium
GCTGATAATCCAGAAACGGACAATAATTTTCGGCTCGGCCCAGCCTTTGAGTTCAAAATGATGATGAATGGGAGCCATGCGAAAAATGCGCTTACCAAACATCCGGAAAGAAGCCACCTGCATGATCACCGACAGCGCTTCGACCACAAAAATACCGCCGACAATCACCAACAAAAATTCCTGTTTAGAGATCACTGCGGTCACTCCCAGAGCGCCGCCCAGAGATAAACTGCCGACATCGCCCATAAAGACCTGGGCCGGATAGGTATTGAACCACAGAAAACCCAGCCCGGCGCCAACCATGGAGCCACAGAGAATCGCCAGCTCTCCAGCCCCGGTAACGCTGGAAATTTGCAGATATTCCGAATATTTGGCGTTTCCGGCCAGGTATGCCAACAGCAAATAGGTGGCGGCCCCGATAATCACCGGGCCTATGGCCAGACCATCGAGGCCATCGGTGAGATTTACGGCGTTGCTGGCACCGACCATAACCAGCATGGCAAAGGGGATATAACCCCATCCCAGATCGGGGCGCACATTTTTAAAAAAGGGCAAAGCCAGGGTGGTATCAAAACCCGGATGGCGGTAGAGCAACCAGGCCGCGGCAAAAGCAATCAGCAGTTGCCACAACATTTTGCGCCGCGCCGAAATGCCATCGCTGTTCTTGCGGCTGACCTTCATCCAGTCGTCACATAAACCAACCAGGGCATAACCGCCGGTCACCAGCAGGGCCACCCAGATATACAGGTTCGTTAAATCGGCCCACATGAGCGTCGGCAGGGCAATCGCCAGCACAATCAGGGCGCCGCCCATGGTGGGCGTGCCCTCTTTAACAAAGTGCGATTCGGGTCCAACCTTGCGAATTGACTGGCCAATTTGCAGTCGCTTCAGGGTGGTGATCAGCCAGGGACCGAGAATAAAGGAAATCAGTAAGGCGGTAATGGTCGCGTAGATGGTGCGAAAGGTGATGTAACGAAAAACATAAAGAATCGCATAGTCGCTGTGCAGGGGGTAAAGCAGATGATAGAGCATGATTCAGCCTCCCTGCCTGGCGGTGGGAGGATTTTCTTCCGAACATCGCAAAACCTGCGCTAACTTGTCGAGGGCCATGCCGCGTGAGCCCTTGACCAGAATCTGATCGCCGGGACGCTGCAAGCGCGCCACTTCACTCAGGGCCGTTTCGCAGTCGGGGAGTTGCAGTACGGCTTCGGCGGGCAATCCGCCGTCACGTGCCCCGGCTGCGATTTCCTTAGCTAAAGCGCCAACCGTCACCAGCAAATCAACCTGGGTTGCCGCTTTACGGCCAATTTCAAAATGAAGCCGGGCACCTTCTTCCCCCAGTTCAAGCATGTCCCCCAAAACCGCAACCCTGCGCCCCTTGTCACTTCGCGCGGCCAGGGTTTGCAGCGCGGCCGCCATCGACAGCGGGTTAGCATTATAACTGTCATCCAGGAGTTGCCCGCCACAGGGTAAGGGCGACAGGTTCATCCGCCCCTGTAACGGCTGAAATTCGGCCAGACCGGCGGCAATATCCGGGGCCTCAATCTCCAGGGCATAGGCCGCAGCTGCCGCGGCCAGGGCATTATGCAGATTGTGGCGCCCCGATATTTTTAATTCGACGTTCTGGCTTCCGCTCGGCAGCACCAAACGAAACCCCAACTGGCCTGCGCCATTGCGAATTTCCTCAGCACGAACTTCGGCACGGGTGTCCAGCCCGAAATGTATGGCTCTGGTGCCGTTGGCCAAGGGCAGACAAGCCACCCGTTCGTCATCGAGATTGACAATCGCTGTGCCGCCCTTGAGCCCGGCAAAGAGTTCGCCCTTGGCGCGCGAAACACCATCAAGGCCCTTTAACGTTGCCAGGTGAGCCGGCCCGATATTGGTGATAATGCCAAGATCGGGGGCCGCAATTTCAGTCAGGCGCTCAATTTCTCCCAGCATGCTGGTGCCCATTTCAAGCAGGGCCCAGCAGTGGCTCTTCTCTAATTTGAAAAGGGTCAGGGGCAGACCGATAAGATTATTGAAATTCCCTGCGGTTTTCAAACCCGGTGATTTGCGCTGCAAAATGGCACCAAGCATCTCTTTGGTGGTGGTCTTGCCCGCCGAACCTGTCACTGCGATCAGCGGCCCACGCAACTGCATTCGAACCATGGCCGCAATATCTCCCAGGGCGCGCAGGCTATCGGGAACCAGCAACACCGGCACGCTCAGCCCCGCAATGACTTCTTCGCTCAAACAGGCCGCCGCCCCGTTGCGCACCGCCTGGATCAAATAGTCGTGACCGTCAAAACGCATCCCGCGTAAGGGAACAAACAATTCTCCTGGTCCAATATTACGGCTGTCGGTCGAAATGCCCCGAATACTCACGCCTTTAACGTTGGTCGGAGGCGCGCTACCAACAATGCGGGCAATCATGTCGAGTTCAAAATTCATCTCACTGATCCTTCGACGGCAAGCAAACCAAAAGCCCGGCGCAACTCTTCACGGTCATCAAAATGAATCCGCTCTTGTCCCAGTATCTGATAGTCTTCGTGTCCCTTGCCGGCCACCAGCAAGATGTCTCCCTTGCCGACACAGCCAACCGCCAGTTCAATCGCCGCACGTCGTTCAAGCACAAGGGCAAATCCGGTAACAGAGTCGTTAAGCTGGGACGGACTCAGCTCACAGGCTCCGGCATCCAGGGCTCCCTGGCGCATCTGGTTCAGAATTGCCTGCGGATCTTCGCTGCGCGGATTGTCCGATGTCAAAATCGTCAGATCGCTGGCAGTGACTGCTGCCGCCGCCATAAGTGGACGTTTGCGCGGGTCACGATCACCACCACACCCCACCAGAGTCACACGACGTTTGGCGGGAATGGCCGCAAGAGCCTGCAAGACCTGGGTGAGGGCATCGCTGGTGTGCGCATAGTCAACCAGGGCCAGGACACCCGGTGAATTTTCGACCCGTTCGAGCCGACCCGGAACCTGGGGCGCCTGCGCCAGCGCTTGCGCACTGAGGGACAGATCAATTTTTGCGACACAGGCCACCCCCACCGCCGCCAGCAAATTACTCGCATTAAAATCACCCACCAAAGGTGAGGTCAGAGACAATTGACCCCGGGGGGTTCGAATCGTCCCACGTTGCCCATCAAGCCCGGCGCTCAATTCTTCATACCCGAGCTCAGCAGAGGCTGAACGCGCATATCCCAGTGCTTGCGGATAGAGTTTTTTCAGCCGCACACCATAGGCGTCGTCGAGGTTCACCACCATGGCGGGTGGGGGTTGCTGAGCAAATAAGCGACTTTTGCTGGCGAAATAGCTCTCCATGTCTTGATGATAATCAAGATGTTCCGGAGTTAAATTGGTAAAAACCGCAATATTAAAATGCACTCCGGCAACCCGATACTGCGCCAAAGCATGGGATGAAACTTCGAGAATTAAAACATTGGCCCCCGCGGCCCGAAATTCTGCCATCATTCTGACAAGGTCAAGGGATTCCGGGGTAGTGTGGGCCGCAAGGAGCTGGCGCTCGGCATAACGATAATTAATCGTGCCAAAAACCGCAGGCCGATAGCCAGCTTGTTTAAAAATGGCTTCCAGCAGATAACTGATGGTGGTCTTACCGTTGGTACCGGTAATGCCAATAACCAGCGCCCCTGCACCGGGATCGCCATAGAAGCGTTGCGCAATTTTCGCCATCAACAGACGAACATTTGCCCCCACCACCACCGGAACCGGATACTCACCGGCAGATGCTTGCGGCAACACCAGCGCCGTAGCGCCAGCTGCCAGGGCTGCGGGGATAAAGTCGCGGCCATCACAGTTTGTGCCCGGCAAGGCAAAAAACAGCTCGCCACCCTTGATGCGACGTGAATCACAGGCCAAACCTTGGATTTCAACATCCGGCCCGATTAACCGGGTTTCCGGCAGATCGACCAGCAAATCGCTGAGTTGAAATTTTTTGACCAAAGTCACCTCATGCTCCAAGTCGCACCCAAACTTCGGTGCCATAGGTAATTTTTTCTCCGGCCCGCGGAGATTGTTCTACCACCTGACCACTGCCCGACAAACGCACATTCAAGCCGGTGCGTTGCATCTGCTGCAAAACCTCGCGATAACTCATGCCCTGAAAGTTTGGCATCCGCTGGTTTTCACCCGCGGCCTGATCCCTGGTTGCAGCAACCCGCCCACGCTTAATCGCGGATGAGACTTTTTCAACCGGCAGCGCTTGGCGTGCAAGGCTGAGAGTCGGGGCGACATCCAGGTAGCGTAAAGACTCTTCGGCAATTTTGCTGAAAGCTGGCGCTGCGACCAAACCTCCGTAAGTGACATCCTGAGGTTCATCGATGGTCACCAGCACCACAATCGCCGGGTCTTCAGCCGGAACCATGCCGATGAAAGACGCCGTTCGTTTATCGATGGAATAACCGCCGGTCACCAGATCAGCTTTCTGAGCCGTGCCGGTTTTACCCGCAACCCGATAACCCTGAATCGCGGCGCCGGTTCCGGTACCCCCAGCTTCGGTGACCTGCGTGAGCATACGCCGCACCCGACGCGCAGTTTTTTCTGATATGACCTGCCTGACCACCTGGGGATGAGCCTGGGAAAAAACGCTGCCCTGGCCATCGACAATTTTTTCAACCACATAGGGCTTCATTAACTGGCCATTATTGGCAATAGCCGCCATAGCCGTCGCCAGCTGCAACGAGGTCACCCCAATGCCTTGTCCAAAAGAAATATTCGCCAGATCAATTTCAAACCAACGGTCGGCGGGACGTAAAATTCCGGCAGATTCGCCCGGCAGGTCAATATCGGTCTGCGCACCAAAACCAAAAGCCCGGATATACTGATAAAGTTTTTCGCGTTCGAGTCTTTTTCCCAGTTTTGCCGCGCCGATATTGGAGCTGAATTTAACAATGTCACTCACCGACAGCAGGCCATGTTTTTTGCCGTGATCGCGAATCACCTTGCCGCCGACGTCAAAACGCCCCCGCTCACAATCGATGCGGGTTTTTTCGTTGACCAGCCCTTCTTCGAGGGCAGCCGCCACAACAAAAGCCTTGAAGGTTGAGCCCGGCTCAAAGGCATCGGTCACGGCTCGATTGCGCCAGTCTGTCGGCTGATAACGCTCGATGGCATTGGGGTTGTAATTGGGCACACTGGCCATGGCCAGTACCCGTCCGCTCTTGGGATCGAGCATCACCACCGTACCGCCAACGGCCTGACTGCTTTTAACCTGCTGCGCCAGATATTTTTCAGCGATATATTGCAGGGTGCGGTCAATGGTCAGATAAAGGCTGGCCCCCGCCTCTCCCCCACGAACCGACTGCTCGGCCGTTGCCATGCCCCGCCCACGAGCGTCACGCGCCGAGATCAACAGACCAGGCGCGCCTTGAAGGTCGGCGTCATAAAAAAGTTCAAGCCCTTCGAGCCCACGCGGATCGAGACCGGTGAAACCAACAACCTGGGCCCCAATTTGACCACGCGGATAATAGCGTTTGTGCTCACGCACAAAGTTCAAACCAGCGCGTTTCAAGGCCGCAATTTTCTTGGCCTGTTCGGGGGGTAAAAGGCGCGCGACCCAGACAAAATTCTTTTTTTCGGAAAGCTTGCGTTGCAGATCTTTTTCCGACATTTCAACCAGGGGGGCGAGAGCGGCTGCGAGCGCGGTGGGATTCTCAATCTGCCCGGGATCTGCATACAGGGATTTTAATTCGAGGCTTAGAGCCAACTCCTCACCGTTGCGATCGTAAATCGTCCCCCGCTGGGCCGAAAGTTTAACCACGCGTTGCTGCTGTTGTTCGGCCCGCGCCTGCAGATCCTCGGCCAGCACCACCTGCAAATAACCGGCACGCCCGGCAACCACCAGAAACAAGCCGATAAAGAGTCCGGCCACCAGCCGAATGCGCAGCCTCAAGCTTTGTGCAGATGGCGGCATTCTATTCGATCCGCACTATCTGACTGGCATCGGGCATGCGCAGCCCCAGCTGTTTACGTGCCAACAGATCGATGCGCTCATGACTGGCCAGATGAACGGCCTCCACTTTCAGGCGTTTAATCTCCTCCGTTTCAGCGCGAATTTGGGTTTCGAGACGTGCAATATCGTATTCAAGATTAATCGCCTGCAAACGAGACCAGACAAAAACCAGAGACAAGAGTGCCATCAGAACAATAGCAACCAAAAGTGGTGCAAGGGATGGCCGCAACGAGGGCAGACGGTTGATTCTGAAAGTTGTTCGCGCGAGGACTTGCGACATCAACACCTCCCTGAGAGACAAAAAGCAGAATCAGCCCAGACGACGGACTGCACGCAGAACAGCGCTGCGTGATCGCGGATTGAAGGCAATTTCAGTCTCCTGCGCCTTCAAACCTTTGCGGGTCAGAATTTCAACCTCCGGCGTTCGTCCGCAGCGGCATATCGGCAAACGTGGCGGACAGACACAAGCAGTGGCGGCCTCACGAAAAAGCTGTTTAACCATGCGATCTTCCAGCGAGTGAAAACTGATCACCACCAACCGACCGCCAGGTTTCAGCAGGCGGATGCCCTGTTTCACGCCCTTTTCAACCTGTTCCAGTTCGGCATTCACCGCAATGCGCAAGGCCTGAAAGACCCGTGTCGCCGGATCAATGCGCTGGGGTTTACCCTTGGGAATACAGCGTCGTACAAGCTCCGCCAGCTCAAATGTCCGGAGAAAGGGCCGCTCAACCCGTTGCGCAACAATGTTTCTGGCAATACGTCGCGCATAGCGTTCTTCGCCGTAGCGAAAGAAGATCTCAACCAATTGCTTCTCCGCCAGATCATTGACCAGATCGGCAGCGGTCGCTCCCTCCTGGGGGTTCATGCGCATATCGAGGGGCGCGTCGAAACGAAAAGAAAAACCGCGGTCGGCCGTATCCAGCTGATGGGACGACACCCCCAGATCGAGGAGCATGCCATCGAGTCCGTCAATGCCGAGTTCGGCGACAAGCTCGGCGGCGCAATCAAAGGTGCATTGGTGCAAACTGACCTGTGTCTGCCATGGCGCCAAAATTCCCCCGGCCCTGACGATTGCGGCGGGGTCACGATCGATACCGATGAGACGCGCGGTGGGGGCCGCTTCAAGAATCAGGCGCGCATGCCCACCCCCGCCGAGGGTTCCATCCAGATAAACGCCGCCGGCCTGAGGTTCGAGCAACGCGAGAACTTCACGGGGCATAACCGATTGATGTTCAAAGAGCTCATCCACTGACTAAAAGCCGAGATCGGCCTGCCCCTGGGCATCATCTCTGAGCAGCGCCTCAGACTCGCCGGTTGCAGCCGCATGACGTTGCTGATTCCAGATTTCAATCTTTTCAATCATGCCCACCACCACAATATCCTTGTCGAGATCGGCATATTCCCGCAGGGATTGGGGAATCTGAATGCGGCCCTGACGATCGAAACAACACTCCCTGGCGGGCGCAATGCGCGTGCGCAGGTTCGCTTCACGTCGCGGCCCGGGTGGCAATGCCATAACCCGTTCACAAATCTGTTGCCAAACAGAGGCGGGATAGGCCGCCAAACCGCCATCGGCCTTGGTTACGACCAAAGCTCCCTCATCGCCCGTATCCTTGAGCGCTTCACGAAACGCTGTCGGAATGCTGGCGCGCCCTTTGGGATCAACGGTATTGTTAAATTCGCCCTGAAACATCATCCGCCTATGGCCACGTTTTACACTAAATTCCACAATTTGGGGAAAATATACCTGCGACCCCCCAAACTGTCAAGAAAAATTCCGATTTATCGCGGAGTTTATGAACCTGTAGATTGATGACAAAAAAGAGCGCCGGGTCTCAAATGAGACACAGCGCTCCGTCGTTTTCCAGTATCTTCGTCGATAATTTAACCTGATTAGCACCGATCGTCCGCTAAGCCGGGACGAGACTCCCTCCTCCAGCGGGGGAGGGTTGGGGTGGGGGTGGTTCGCCGCAGTGCCCCCTCCCGGCCTCCCCCCGCCGGAGGAGGAAATTGCCGCAGCGAAAGATTGGTGCTTCAGATAATTTAATGATAAAACTTGATACTCAGGGGGCAGGCAACCTCATTTCGATTTTGTCAATCCGGCGCTCTTCCATCGATTTCACCACGAAACGAATCCCGTCGATTTCACAGTTATCGCCCTCAACCGGAATTTTGCCTAATTTCTGCATTAACAGCCCCGCCAGGGTTGTCACATGTTCTTCGGGCATGCTGGTGCGGAAATGACGGTTAAAAGAACGCAGGGAAATGGCGCCATCGACCAGATAGTGTAAAGGCCCAAGGGCTCGGTATTCCCCCTCTTCGACATCGTATTCATCATGAATATCGCCAACGATTTCTTCAACGACATCTTCCAATGTGACCAGCCCTTCAACCCCGCCGTATTCGTCGACGACAATTGCCAGGTGTTCACGACGTTTGCGAAAGCCTTGCAACAGCAGCGCAATCCGCTTGGATTCCGGCACAAAATGTGGTTGCCGCCACAGGGCTTCCAGGGAAAACTCTGCTTCACGACCAATGTATTCGAGAATATCTTTCGAATGAATAATGCCAACGATATTGTCCAAACTTTCCCGATACACGGGAAATCGTGAGTGGCGGGTGCTGCGCAAGGTTTGGAGAACCACATCAAAAGGGCTGTCGGCATCAATACCAACAATTTCCGTGCGCGGCAACATCACATCTCGTACCCGGGTTTCACTTAAATCAAAGACGCCATGCAGCATACGCCGCTGCTCGGCGGCCACCACCCCGGTCTCTTCACCAACTTCGATAATGGCGCGAATTTCATCTTCAGACAAAATATCATTTTCTTTTTGCTGACCACGTAAAAAGCCCGTCAAGGCTCGGGATATCAGGGTGACAACCCAGATCACCGGGCTCAATAGCCAGAGAAAGCCCAAAATTGGACGTAAAACAAAAAAAGAGGTTCTTTCCGGGTACTGCGCCGCATAGGTTTTGGGGCACACTTCGGAAACAATCAGTAATATCGGCGTCAGTACCAGAATTGTCAGCAGTTCACCCCCTTCGCCAAAATAGCTGACAAACAGGCCGGTGGCAAAAACCGAGGCCGCAATATTGACAAGATTATTCCCAACCAGAATTCCCCCCAGTAAGCGGTCGGGCTGCTCAAGCACCCGGGCAAGCAAATCGGCTGCAGGACGGCCTCTTTGCTGCAGGTACCGCACCCGCAGACGATCCATAGTTAAAAGTGCCGTTTCCGAACCGGAAAAAAAACCCGACAGCAACAGCAGCAGCACCAGCACTGCAATGCGAAATACATCACCTTCAAACATTCTGACTCCCTATGCTGACATTTTGTCGGCATAGTATAACAGCTCTCCCGTGAGGGGAAGACTGTTGATTGCTGCAAGCATGGCGCTCATGTTATAAAATCGCCCGTCAACCCACCAATGGAGAGCAAAGATGCCCATACCTGATGCGACCCAGCAACGCCACGCCGAACTCAGTCGCCAACTACACCATCATAGCTACCTGTATCACGGTCTTGACGCCCCGCAGATCAGTGACGCCGAATACGATGCCCTGTTGCGCGAACTTTTAGCGCTGGAACAGCAGTATCCCGATTTAATCACGCCCAATTCCCCATCCCAACGTGTCGGCAGCACCCCTCTGCCCGGCTTCCGTCAAATCAGCCATCGTCTTCCGATGCTGTCACTCGAAAACGCCTTTTCGGTCGCCGATCTGCACGCATTCGATGCCCGCATCCGGCGTTTTCTGGCCAGCGACCAACCCGTTGAATATCTGTGTGAGATGAAACTCGACGGCGTTGCGATTGAACTGGTTTATCACGCTGGAAGGCTGCAACACGCCTCCACCCGCGGCGACGGGCTGGTAGGCGAAGACATTACCGCCAATGCCCGCACTCTTGGAGCCATCCCCCTGCAACTGCAGCATCAGCCTCCGGCCTATCTTGAAGTGCGCGGTGAAGTCTATATGGAACTGGCCCCTTTTCGCCAGCTGAACCAACAGCGCCGTGAAGAAGGCGAAAAAACCTTTGCCAATCCGCGTAACGCCACGGCTGGCAGCCTGCGTCAGCTTGATCCACGCCTGACGGCCGCACGTCCACTGACCATCAGCTGCTACGGTCTGGGAGAAGTGGAGGGCGCGAATCTTCCGACCAACCAGCTTGACATGCTGCAACAGCTGCGCACTTGGGGGTTGCGAGTAAATCTGGAAACGGTCTTTCTTGCCGCCGATATTGACCAGGTGGTGCAACGCTACCAGCAATTACGCGCTGAACGCGAACAGCTGCCCTTTGAAATTGATGGCATGGTGGTCAAGGTCAACAGTTTTGGTCTGCAACAGGAACTGGGCGAAAAAAGTCGCACCCCGCGCTGGGCCATCGCCTGCAAATTCCCGCCGCGACAGCAACAGACTCGGGTAGAATCAGTGCGCTACCAGGTTGGCCGCACCGGTGCAATTACACCGGTGGCCAATTTAGAACCGGTCAATGTCAGCGGAGTGATGGTTTCAAGTGCCAGCCTGCACAACTGGGACGAAATTGCCCGCCTTGGCATTCGCATTGGCGACACCGTCATTGTCGAGCGCGCCGGCGATGTGATCCCGGATGTTGTCAAAGTTGTCACGGAAAAGCGCACCGGCAACGAGCAACCCATTCCAGAACCCCAATTTTGCCCGGCCTGCGGTGCCAAAGTGGTTCGCGGCACCGATGAAGTTGTGCCGCGTTGCCAGGGACTTGACTGCCCGGCCAAACTCAGGGAAGCCCTCAAACATTTCGTCGCCCGCGGGGCCATGGATATTGAGGGACTGGGTGAACGCTTGCTTGATCAACTGTTAGCTCTGGGGCTGGTGACCAGCATTGCCGATCTTTACACTCTGAACAAAGAGGATTTTTTCAAACTGGAACGCATGGGCGAAGTTTTGGCCGAAAAACTGCTGACGGCAATTAATAACAGTCGCCAGCGCCCCCTCGAAAAACTGCTGTTTGGCCTGGGCATACGCCATATTGGTGCTCATCTGGCCAAGATTTTAAGTCGTAAATTCGGCAGCCTGCAACATCTTTCCAAAGCCAGTCGCGACGAGCTCCTCGCTACCCATGAGGTGGGCCCCCAGATCGCCGACAGCCTGCTGACCTTTTTCAGTGACCCCAAAAACCTTGACCTGCTACAACGCCTTAACGCCGCGGGAGTCAGGCCCGAAACCCTACAACTGCCCGCGGGTGACCGTTTGGCGGACAAGGTCTTTGTCTTCACCGGCGCTCTCGAACGTTTTTCGCGCAGCGAAGGACAGCAGATGGTCGAAGCCCAGGGGGCACGCGCCAGCGGATCGGTGAGCAAAAAAACCGATTTTGTCGTGGCCGGGCCGGGGGCAGGGAGTAAATTGGCCAGGGCCGAACAACTGGGGATCACTATCCTTAATGAAGAGCAATTTCTGCAACTGCTGAAGGAGGATGAGTCATGAGCAAAGTCGGCCGCCATCTACTGATTTCGGGCCGGGTTCAGGGCGTCTGTTTCCGTCACTCCACCCGCAAAACCGCGCTACAAAATGGGGTCACCGGCTGGGTGCGCAACCTGCCCGACGGGCGGGTCGAAGCCTGGCTCGAAGGCGAAGAGCCAGCCATCGACGCCACGCTGAGATGGTGTTATCAAGGCCCGGAGATGGCAAGGGTGGATGATGTGCAGATGGAGGAAAAGCCCGCCAGCGGAGAATTTGACGATTTCAGCATTCGCTGAAATGCAATGTGCTGACCTTCATACGGGTGGATAACAAGGGGGCTAACTTCATCCAGTAGTTGAGATGGCATTGAAACAGAACAAAAAGCTCGTCTTCCTGTTAGACCAAAGACAGATGTTGGTTCTCAGAAGAACGCCGCCCCGCACTCCACCAGACTCCGGCAGCCGGGGAAACTTTTAACTCGCTAACTCAACAGGGGTTATTCTCCAATTCCAGCTGAGGCAAAACAGCAGGACACCCTACCGGTATTCTTTCAATTCCATTTTATTGCTCCGATTCTCCTCCCTCCATCTCCCCCCTCCCAACCTCCCCCCGCTGGGGGGAGGAGCAATTCATCCCCTCCCCCAGCGGGGGA
>JAACTI010000106.1:0-215 GCA_009993495.1 Deltaproteobacteria bacterium
AGTGGTCGCGCGTGCTGGAGAAGACACCGACCAGCGCCTTGATGTTGCGGCGTGGTGGACAGGTGATGTGCGAAGCCATCAGTCCTGCGTTTGCGGATTTTCTGCGTCACCCCAAGGTGAGCCAGAGGAAAAAGCATGCCGAAAACGCCGAATTTCTCGCGTTTTCCTGGCAACAGGGTTTAGTGGAGCAAGGTTAATTTTCACTTCAGTAATAA
>JAACTI010000106.1:320-19179 GCA_009993495.1 Deltaproteobacteria bacterium
GTAGATTGCCAGCAGCCCCAGCAGTTCACCCTGGATCATCAAGGGAATGGCCACCAGGGGCTCGGCGGGGTCGTGGGCCTCACGGTTGGTCATGGCTGCGGAAAAATAGTTTTCACCCTGCTGCGCCACTTCGCCGAGGAGACCTTCCCCTAAATTCACCCTGGGCAAGATGGCATCATCTTCAAAGCCTTCGCCGGTTTCAAATTTGAGATTCTTTTCGCCATCGTCATAAATAAATACGGCAAACTTTTCGGCCCCAACAAAATTTATGACCACCTCTTTGATGATTTCGAGCGTTTCCTGGCGATCTAGGGTCGAGTGCAAGCGCGAGGAGGCAATATACAGGTTGGTCAGGTTGTTGTTGACATCTTCAACCTGCACCAATTGATTGGCAAATTCGTGGTTTTCCTGTTCCAGTTCGCTGATACGCCGTTGTGAACTATCCTGAGCAGCACGCAGGCTGGCACATTCGCGTTCCAGTGCCAACAGTCGCTGATGCAAATCTGTGTCGCAGCCGGAACCATTTGCCAGGCGCGCCATGCCATCTTGAATCAGGCTATCGATTTCTTTCAGACCCTGGGCATCGGGGTGAACAAAGTAGACCCCAAGGCCTGATTCGCCGGCATCGCTAACCCGCTTAACCTTGCCAAACAGATCAAGCAGCTGACCATTACCAAGATCGAGCTTTAATTCAACCGGGCTGTTTTCCGGCAGGGTCGTGGCGGTTTTCAAATAGAGCCCATTCCGTGAAATATCACGGGTGCGGCCCACATCTTCACGGCCATTTTGCAAAATACTTACCGGCAGACTCATGGGAACGCGATCAGTTGTGCGGCGATGCACCTGGCCCAGCAGACGCTTGACCTTTTCGCGCAACTCCTGTTTGTTGACCGGCTTGGTGACATAATCATCACAGCCCGCGGCCAGACAGCGCTGTACCTCTTCCGGCTTGCCTGCCGCAGTCACCATAATGACCGGCAGGTTTTGCCAGCGCGGATTTTTGCGCAGGGCCATGCACACTTGGTTACCATCGATTCCCGGCATATAGTAATCGAGCAACAGAATGTCGGGTTCAATTTTGTCAATTCGCGCCAGGGTTTCTTCCCCGGTGGAAGCCGTTACCAGATCGTAGCCCAATCCTTCCAGATAGGAACGTTCCAGTTCAAGAAACAGATCAACATCGTCAACCAGCAGTATTTTGGCCATATTCGGGTTCTTTCTCAGGGAGTCGATTGCGCTGAACCTTAACCAAGAAGCGTTAAAATGTAAAGATGCCCTTCTGAAAACACCAAACCCCGCCTCAACTCAGGCGGGGTTTGGTGTTTTCAGAAGACAGGGACAGCGAGGTCAGTCGACCTCTGCCGTTTCTTTCAGGTAACGTGGCCGTTCGGCCAGAAATTCAATAATTTCATCCACCGCGGGAACGCGTCCGGCAATGCGAACTTCATCATCTATGACCAAGGCAGGTACGACGTAAACCCGGTTGTCAATCAACTTACGGGAGTCCTGAAACTGGTGGACTTCGGCTTCGACGCCGAGCTTTTCCAGGGCCTGGCGGACGTTTGCAAAAGTGCCTTCGCAACGGGACGGACTATCTGGCTTGCACAGGATATCGATCCGCATTATTTCCTCCTTTAGCGAGTCGTGCTAATAGGTGACTATTTTGGTAAATTATAGCCGACTTGGGTTGAAAAGCAAGGGGAAAATGACATCTGGTAAAGATTTCATTCTCTTTCATCGCGGGCTTCCACGCTGAGGTGCAGCTCGCTCTTTTCAACATCGACAACCAGCTGGTGACCCGCCGGCAGTTCATTGGCAATCAGGCGCCGGGCTACCAGGGTTTCTAACTCGCGCTGAAGATAGCGTTTCAAGGGTCTGGCCCCGTAGATCGGGTCATAGGTAACCTTGGCAATATGGGCAACCGCCGCTTGCGTCAGGCGCAAGCCCAGACCTTTTTCCTGCATCCGCCGACGGAGGTGTTCAACTAACAGCAAGACAATTTGTTCGATTTCCTCGGGTTGCAGCGGTAAGAAAATCACCGTATCGTCAATGCGGTTTATAAATTCAGGGCGAAAAAACTGGTGCAGATCGGCTTCAATCTGCGTATGCACCTCCGGCGCGAGCTGTCCCTGTGCATCAATCCCCTCCAGTAAACGTTGCGAGCCGATATTCGAGGTCATGATAATAACCGTCTGTTTGAAATTGACCGTGCGCCCATGGGCATCGGTGACCCGGCCATCATCGAGAATCTGCAACAGCAGATTAAAGACTTCGGGGTGGGCTTTTTCGACTTCGTCAAACAGAATCACCGCATAGGGTTTACGCCGCACCGCTTCGGTGAGCTGCCCGCCTTCTTCGTAGCCGACATATCCGGGCGGCGCGCCAATCAAGCGGCTGACCGCGTGTTTTTCCATGTATTCGGACATGTCGATCCGAATCAGATTTTCCTCGGTGTCAAAGAGTGATTCAGCCAGAGCTTTAGCCAGTTCGGTTTTACCGACGCCGGTAGGGCCAAGGAACAGGAAGGAGCCTATGGGCCGGCGCGGATCCTTCATGCCGGCGCGCGCCCGCAATACGGCATCGGCAACGCTCTGAACTGCCTGATCCTGGCCAATCACCCGTTGATGCAACTGTTTATCGAGTTGCAGCAATTTTTCTTTTTCGCTTTCCACCAGTCGGGTCACCGGAATCCCTGTCCAATTGGAAACAATGCGTGCAATTTCCTCTTCGGTAACCTCTTCGCGCAGCAGCCGGTTGGTCTCATCCTCCGTGGATAATCCTCCCGCAAGTTGCGCAAGACGACGCTCCAGGTCGGGCAGTAGCCCATGGGTGAGTTCGGCGGCTTTTTGAAGATCATACTTGCGTTCGGCTTCGGCCAAATCGAGCCGTGCCTGATCAATTTGTTCGCGCAACTGCTGTACCTGTTGCAAGCCGCCTTTTTCTTGCTGCCAGCGGCTCGAAAGCAGATTTTCCTGCTCTTTCAAATCGGCGAGTTCGCGCCGTAACTGGGTCAGGCGTTCACGGCTCGCGGTATTTTTTTCATGTTGCAGCGCCGCTTCTTCAATTTCCAGTTGACGCACCCGTCGGGTAATCGCGTCAAGCTCAGCTGGCATAGAGTCAATTTCCGTGCGAATCGTGGCGCAGGCTTCATCAATCAGGTCAATCGCCTTGTCGGGCAAAAAGCGATCGCTGATATAGCGTTCGCTCAATTGAGCAGCGGCGACCAGGGCGTTATCCTGAATACGCACGCCGTGAAACAACTCGAATCGTTCCTTGAGGCCGCGCAAAATGCTGATGCTGTCTTCGACGCTGGGTTCTGCTATGAGCACGGGTTGGAAACGGCGCTCCAGTGCGGGATCTTTTTCAATATACTGACGGTATTCGTCCAGGGTGGTGGCCCCGATACAGTGGAGTTCGCCGCGCGCCAGCATGGGTTTGAGCATGTTGCCTGCGTCCATCGCCCCGTCACTTTTCCCCGCACCCACTAGGGTGTGAAGCTCATCGATAAACAGCAGAATCTGACCGGCACTTTCGCGGATTTCCTTGAGAACAGCCTTGAGGCGTTCTTCAAATTCCCCGCGAAATTTCGCCCCGGCGATCAGGGAACTTAAATCAAGGGAAAAGATCGTCTTATTCTTGAGCCCCTCGGGGACGTCACCCTTGACGATTCGCTGGGCCAGACCTTCGGCGATGGCGGTCTTGCCGACGCCGGGTTCGCCGATTAAAACCGGATTATTTTTGGTTTTGCGCGATAAAATGCGAATGGTGCGTCGAATTTCCTCGTCGCGTCCGATAACCGGATCAACGTTGCCCGCCTTGACTTCTTCCACCAGATTTCGACCATATTTTTCCAGGGCTTCGTAGGTGGCCTCGGGATCAGGGCCCGTGACGCGCTGATGTCCCCTGACTTTGCTGAGGGCTTCAAGCAGGCGGGCGCTGGTGATTTTGTTGGTGCGAAACCAACGCTGGGCCGGGCCATCGCTGCTGGCCGCGACTGCGGCCAGCAGCAAGTGTTCAACGCTGACATAGTCATCTTTAAGGGCCGCAGCTTCTTTTTCTGCCTGCGACAGTAATTGTTGCAAGCCACGGCTGGCGTAAACCTGTCCGGCCTGGGCACCTGGCCCCGAAACGCGCGCTTGCGCCGCCAGATAGTGTTCCAGCTGCTGCTTCAGCGCGACCGGTTGGGCGTCAAGGGCTTGCAGCAGGCGCGGCACCAGTCCGTCGTTGGGCAGCAAGGCCAGCATTAAATGTTCGCTGGTCATTTCTGCATGGCCGTAATCTACCGCCAGCTGTTGGGCTTGCTGTAAGGCTTCCTGACTCTTGAGTGTCAACCGATCGAGTTTCATAATTTATAATCCTGCAAAGTTTCGGGGCAAGGCGCGAGCCCTGCCCCAGGAGTGATCAATTCAGAGCTTTAACCTCAATCCGACGGGGAATGGCGGTGCTGGCTTTGGGGAGTTTGAGGGTCAACACGCCATCACGCAGCCGGGCATCAATCTTTTCCAGATCGAGATGTTCCGGCAAGCGAAATTGCCGATAATAGCCCGCCGGGGCAAATTCGCTGAAGAGTTGTTCGCCCTCGACGGCCATGGCGGTTTCACCCTCAAGAGTCAGCAGCTCGTGATCGACATCAATTTTCAGCTTGTCAAGAGCCACCCCCGGCATGTCGGCCACCAGGGTCAGCCCGCCATCTTGTTCATAGATATCAACCGCCGGGGTGGAATATTTCTGGTGCAAAGCCAGTTTATCATCTTTATTGGTGTTGTGGGTCAGGTTGTGCTCTTTCATGAGATGTCTCCTTGATGAAATGTTTAAGCTACGCTTTCGGCACTTTCTTCTGTGCTACTCATTGCCGCTTCGCCTGGGTGGGTTTTTAGCTTCTTAGCTCGCAACCTTGATCCTGATCTGGCGCGGCTTCACCTCCTCGGCTTTGGGCAAGACCACATGCAGGACGCCATCCTTGTACTCTGCGCTGATATCATCGGCTTGAATATCCAGGGGCAGTTCAAGGGTGCGCATGAACTTGCCGTGACCGCGTTCCTGGCGTTGCCAACGGGCGTCTTCAAGATTTTCGGCTTGACGTTCACCACTGAGGGTCAGGGTGTTGCCGGTGAGATTGATCTCAAGATCCTTGCTCTCAACCCCGGGCAAGAGCGCATCGAGATAAAAGTTATCACCATCTTCACGCAGATTGATCCGCGGGTAACGGCGGGTGCCAAGACCGGGCAAAAACGCCGACCGCTGACCCTGCTCCTGGTTGAGATCGCCAAAAAGGTGATCCATCTCTCGTCTGAGGGCATCCATTTCGCGTAATACGTTCCAGCTGATCATGATTCTCTCCTCCCTTTGAATGAGTTGGGCAACCCCTGAGCGGGTTTGCCTGATGACCGCTGTAGTATCAAGGGGCGTGCCAGAAAAAATATTTTCGAGTTTATTGTTTAAAAACAGAGGTTTAAAGGGATTTGCCGAAGAATTTCTGCCAGGCTGCGACGTTGCAGGTGTCGCGGGGCATCGACTGATGCAACACCTGCAACGTCGCAATAGAAATGCACCGAGCTTTTGGCAATCGAACCTGAGCGGGTTTTTCTGCGGGGCGGGTTCAGGGTTGGTTTTGTTTCAAAGCTGCGATCTGTTTTTTCAGTTCCTTCTCCCGGGCGAAGGTTTCGCTGTTGTCACGCATGATCGAAGCAACCCCGAGGGGCCTACCGCCATCATCCTTGAGCATGACGATAGAGAAAGCACAGGAGAGCTGGTGACCGTCCTTGTGCAGCGCCGGAACCGACAGCAGGTCGGTGGCGTAGCGGGTTTGGCCGCTCGCCATCACTTTGTGATAGCCCTCCCAGTGGCGGGCACGCAGGCGTTCGGGAATGATCAGGTCGAGGGATTGGCCCAAAGCTTCGGCAGCTGTGAAGCCAAACACTCGCTCGCAGCCCCGATTCCACAGACGAATCAGCCCTTCGCGGTCTGAGTAGAGCACGGCATCCGGGGCCTGTTCAATAATCAAGCGATAGACATCAGGGGCGAGTGTCTTCTGCATGGTCTCGTCCTTTCCGGGCAAGATTCAAGGGTTCTGGATATAAGCGTTCTTGCGCGTATAGAACCACCAGTTGAGCACCAGACAGGCGCAGTAAAAGACCGCGAACCCGTAGAGGGCGTATTCGGGGGTGGTGGCCTTGATCTGTTCGCCGAAGACCTGCGGGATGATGAAGGCGCCATAAGCGGCGACCGCCGAGGTCCAGCCGAGGGCCGGCCCGGCCTGCTCCTTGTCGAAGATGACCGCGATGGAGCGGAAGGTCGAACCGTTGCCGACGCCGGTGGCGGTGAAGAGGACGATAAACAGGATCAGGAAGGGGACAAAGTAGGTCTCCGGGGTGGCCGAGGCGTAGGCGGCTTTCATGAAGTAGGCGCAGCCGAGAGCCGAGGCGATCATGACGATGGAGACCCACTGGGTGACGATGGCGCCGCCGAATTTATCGGCGATTTTGCCGCCGACCGGGCGGATCAGGGCACCGATGAAGGGGCCCATCCAGGCGAACATCAGCGCGCTCGGGCCGTTAGGGTTGACCGTGTTGTGGGTCAAAACGCCGGCGCTCAGGATATGTGAGAAGCCGAAGATGACCTTGATCGACAGGGCGAAGGCCGCCGAGTAGCCGATAAAGCTGCCGAAAGTCATGGTGTAGATCACCGTCATCGCCCAGGTGTGCTTATTGTTGAAGATGCGGTATTGCCGGTCGAGGTTTTCACGCAGCCCACCGCTGGTGAGGTATTTCATGCCGTAGACGGTGGCGGCGATCACCAGCGGCAGCACGATCCATTTGCTGAGCAGACCCAGTCCAACCGGCTTTGGCAGCATCAGATAGAGACCGGCGACCGAGGTGACAAAGGCGATCAGCAGCAGGCCGAGAATCATGCCGAACGACTTGGGGGTCGAGGCCAGTTTAGGCGAAACCGTGTCGGTGGTGATGTTGTTCATGCCGAAGAATCCGGCAAAGGCCAGAGGGATCAAGAGCAGCAGCCAGATGTAGCCGGCGTTGTGGATGTAGGTTTCGGTGCCGGCCGGAATCTTGCCGATCAGGGTGCCGCTGGCATTGACCAGAGTCTGCGATTTGCCGCCGAACAGGCCGAAGGTCATGGACAGCGGAATCAGGATCTGCATGGTGGTGACGCCGAAGTTCCCCAGTCCCGCATTCAGGCCCAGTGAGGTGCCCTGAACCTTTTTCGGAAAGAAGAAGCTGATGTTCGACATCGAGGAGGCGAAGTTGCCGCCACCGATGCCCGAGAAGAGCGCGAGCAGGTAATAAATCTCGATCGGCGTGGCGCGGTTCTGCAACGCGATGCCGGTGCCGATCGCTGGAATCATCAAGAGCGCGGTGGTCAAAAAGATGGTGTTGCGCCCGCCGGCGATGCGGATCAGAAATGAACTCGGAATGCGCAGGGTCGCGCCGGTCAGACCGGCAATCGCCGAGAGAGTGAAGAGCTGCGACTGGCTGAAGGGGTAGCCGAGGTTGAGCATCTGCACGGTGATGATCCCCCAGTAGAGCCAGACCGCAAAACCGCAGAGCAGGCTGGGGATGGAAATCCACAGGTTACGCGAGGCGATTTTCTTGCCGGTGGAATTCCAGAACTGCTCGTCCTCGACATCCCATTTATCCAGATTGATCGACATAATTTTACTCCTTGAGAGCATCTGCAATGAAAGTGGCTTTGACCTTTTCGATCTTTTTCATATCTTGCGGGTGTTTTTCGCGCATCATTTTCTGGGCGGTCAGGTGCAGCCAGAGCAGGCAGACCAGCGACAGGCCGCACATGAAGATCCAGCAGCTGCTCCAGAGCCCGGTCCATTCGAGCAGGTAGCCGAAGATGATCGGGCAGACAAAGCCGCCCAGGCCGCCGAGCACGCCGACCATACCGCCGACCACGCCGACCTCGTCGGGAAAGTAATCCGGAATCAGCTTGTACACGGCTGCCTTGCCGATTCCCCAGACGCTGCCGAGCAGAATGATGAGGATGGCGAAGATCCAGACGTTGGCCTGAAAGAAGATCCGCGTCACCCCCTTGGCTAGCAGTTCCTTCTTCTTGACCGTCTGGCCAACCTGCACCGCCGGTTCCTGCCAGACCTGTTTGGTCGGCAGGATCAGCAGCTGGTCGTCGAAGGTGCCAATGTCCTGCGGTTTAAGCTTAAGCGGGTAAATCTTGTCACCGACGCTGATTTCTTCGGCGCTGACCGCGGTGACCACCCCGCCTTTCCCCGCCATGATGCCGCGGCCCGGGGAGTAGATCTCCATCTTCGGCACAATCACCAGAAAACTGATCGCCACCGAGGCGCCCAGCACCCAGTACATGATCGAGCGGCCGCCGAACCTGTCGGAGAGCCAACCGCCCAGGGCGCGGATCACGCCGGAAGGGAGACTGAAGGCCGAGGCGAAGAGCCCGGCGGTGACCAGGGGCAGGTAATAAACATTGACGAAGTAGGGCACCAGCCATTGCGAGAAGGCGACGAAGCAACCGAAGACCAGGAAGTAATAGAGTCCGAAACGCCAGACCCGCACATTCTTTAAGGGGGTCAGCATCTGGGTGAAGCTTTTGCTTGACGAGGCCGGTTTCTTGTTCTCGGCGAAGAGGAAGAAGATCACCCCCATGGTCGCCAGCATAATGGCGTAGTAGACCGGCAGCTGGCGCCAGCCTTCGAGGTGGGCGCCGTTGTTGGTCAGATGGTTGAGCAGGGTCGGGGCAAACATCGTGGTCAGGGCGGCACCGGCGTTGCCGGCCCCGAAGATCCCCAGGGCGGTGCCCTGACGTTCGCGCGGGTACCAGACCGAGGAGAAGGCGATGCCGATGGAAAAGCTGACCCCGGCCAGGCCGAAACCGAAGCTGCACAGGGCGAAGGTCAGGAAACTGTCGGCGTAGGAGAGCAGGTACATCGGCACAGCACAGATCAACAGCAGCGTGCCGTAGACCGGCTTACCGCCAAACTTGTCGGTCAGCATTCCGGCCGGCAGGCGGAAGATTGAACCGGTCAAGACCGGAATCCCCATCAACCAGCCGATTTCGATCGGTCCCCACTTGAACACCTGGTTATCGGCCAGAAAGGTCACCAGCACGCCGTTGAACATCCAGGCCGCAAAGCAGACGGTAAAAGCCAGGGTGTTAAGAAACAGGATCTTGTGGGAGGTAACCGTCGCCTTTTGTGCCATCATAAAGAAAACCCTTTTGGTCTGGATTCAGGAGACTACTCGTCACTTACCCCCCCAAATACTCAACTTAACCCTTCTCCCTTAGGGAGAAGGTGGCCAAAGGCCGGATGAGGGGTGTCTTTGCGAACATTTCCCCCTCACCCCAGCCCTCTCCCTCAGGGAGAGGGGGGTCGCATTATGAGCTCCGCCGCTGCCGATACCAGATCACGACCTGATAGGGGCGACCCAGATAGCCGAGGGGGATGCTGACCACGTGCACCAGGCGTGAAAAGGGGAAGATTGCGACCAGCAAAAAGGCGTTGACCGCGTGCAGCTGGACGATCCACGGCAGGTTTGCCAGATAGCTGATCTGCGGGTCAAGTTTGAGCAACGACCAGAGCCAGGGGGAGACCGTGTGGACATACCAGGCACCGCCCCAGCGCAGGCTGATGGCGATGTAGACGCCGCTGGTGACCTGCACCAGCAGCACAGCCAGGAGCAACCAGTCGATGCGGCTGGTCACGGCATTGACGCGGTCGTTGCTGACGCGGCGCAAGATCAGAATCACCAGGGCAATCAGGGTGGTGATGCCGAGGGCCATGCCGGTGACTTCGAGCAGGATCAGGCGGGCCGGCGAACCGAGCAGACTGCCCCAGCCGGCCGGGATCAGAAAGGCCAGAAAATGCGCAAGCAGGATCAGCAGGAGCGCGTAGTGCCAGGGGAGCGAGCCCCAGAAGAGCGCGCGACTCTCCAAAAACTGCGAGGATTGCGAGGACCAAGAGTAGCGGTCGATGGTATAGCGGTAGAGACCGACCCCGATCGCCAGAGCCATGGCGACATAGGGGAAGACGCCGAACAGGATCAGATCAGCCATGGGATAACTCCTTTTGCCGTGTGCTTGCAGGCAGTTCCGTTACAACAAGGTTCATCAGATAGGTCTGCAGGGACACCAGCAACTGGCGGTAGGGATGCATCGGATTTTCGATCCCCTGGATAATCTTCTCCAGTGCCGGCAGCAGCGCATCGCCGATGATTTCGAGCTGTAAATGTTGCGTAAGGGCTTGTGCCCCCCCCGGATTGCCATGGGGGGTGGGGATTGTGCCGATGAAGCGCAGCATGACACCCAGGTGGTCGGGCAGCTCTCCCTCCGAGCTGAAATTCTGCTGATTGTAGATCTCTTGCAGCTTCATCAAAAACAGGGTGCGCGCCTGACTTTCGCCGCAGAGCTGATAGCCAACATAGGGGAAGCTGAGCGCCTGCAGATCGAAGGCCGAGGTATAGAGTTCTTCGATCTGGGCTAATTCCTGCTGTGCGAGGAAGTTGCTAAAGGGTTCAAAGTCCGCAGAGGCCTGCGGGTCAAAATCTTTTAGCTGCCGGTAACAGTCGGCTGCAAAGGTTTTGACCTGCGCATTCGGATAGCTCAGCAGTTTGCTGAAGGATAGACAGAGTTCAAAATTCATGATTACCACCGCCGCTTCGGCGCTTTGCGGCTGCCAAAGCCCATCGCCTGCTTGTACTCTTCGGGATCCATTCCGGCCTCAACCGCTTGCTCGCGCAGCAGCGGCGGCACCACAATCCGCTCCTTGATGCGGGTCAGGCTGGTCATACGATAGATGGCGTCGAGCGTGTCACGCTCAAGACCGGAAATCGTCCGCGCTCTTTCGACCTCGGCCTCGGCCAGATCGCCGACGGTCGCGGCGCGGCGCTGGAGGCGCACCGCGATCAGGCGGCGATAGACCGCCTTGACCTCCTCTTCGTTGCCGCCGGCGAAGAGCCCGGCCAGGTACATCAGCGGCAGGCGCGCTTGTTCTAAACTGGTGAAGAAATCATCGGCGAGTTTCTGGGTGCCCTGATGGTCGGTCGAGAGCAGCGGCAACAAGGGCGGTACGTAGAAGAGCATCGGCAGGGTACGGAACTCGGGATGGAGCGGCAGGGCGATCCCCCACTGTTTGACGAACTTGTAAATCGGTGATTTCTGCGCCGCCTGGATAATCTGTTCAGCCATCCCCGCTGCGCGGGCCGCGGCGAGCACTTCCGGGTCGCAGGGGTCGAGGATCATTTCGCGTTGGGCGGCGGCCAGTTCGCCATCGGCCTTCATCGCGGTTGCTTCGATTTTGTCGGCATCATAGAGCAGTACGCCGAGGTAGCGGATCCGTCCGACGCAGGAGTGGAAACAGGCCGGGGCTTCGCCCGCCTCCTGACGCGGGAAGCAGAGGATACATTTCTCTGATTTACCGCTGCTCCAGCCGTAATAGGTCTTCTTGTAGGGGCAGGCCGAGACGCACATCCGCCAGCCGCGGCACTTGTCCTGATTAATCAGCACGATGCCGTCTTCGCCGCGTTTGTAGATCGCGCCCGAGGGGCAACTGGCGACGCAGGCCGGGTTGCTGCAGTGGTTGCAGATGCGCGGCAGGTGGAACATCACCATCTTCTCGATGGCGAACAGCTGCTGCTGCTGTTCGGCGCTCAGCTCGATGACGCCGGGATCGTTGGCGGCGTAGACGTTAGAGCCCGAGAGGTCATCGTCCCAGTTGGGTCCGGCTGCAATCTTCATCGGTTTGCCGCTGACCATTGAGACCGCACGCGCCGTCGGCTGATCGGTCCCCGCCGGAGCGTTGGTCAGATCGGCGTACTTGTAGGTGAAGGGCTCGTAGTAATCGTCCATGGTCGGCAGATCAGGGTTATGAAAGATCTTGCCGATGGTTGCGGCTTTTCCGCCCTGCTTGAGGCGCAGTTGGCTGCCGACCCGCTCCCAGCCACCGTGGTATTTCTCCTGGTCTTCCCATTTGGTCGGGTAGCCGGTGCCGGGTTTGGTTTCGACGTTGTTCCACCACATGTATTCATTGCCGCGGCGGTCGGTCCACAGGTTCTTGCAGGCGATGCTGCAGGTGTGGCAACCGATGCACTTGTCGAGATGAAAGACCGATGAAACCTGTGCGCGAATATCCATAAAATAGTCCTTTATTTAGGGTCTGTAGGGGCGCAGCGTGCTGCGCCCGTTCTGTCGCAAAAGGCGGGCACAGCGCGCTGTGCCCCTACATCATCGACAAACATCACCATTGTGGTTCACCTTCCAGCTTACGCACCATGATGTAGGTGTCGCGGTTGGCGCCGGGCGGGCCCCAGTAGTTCCAAGCGTAGGTAAACTGGCCGTAGCCGCCGAGCATCAGGCTTGGTTTGAGGCGGATGCGGTTTAAACTGTTGTGCCCGCCAGCGCGCTTGTTGCCGCGCAAGGGAGATTTCGGGATGCCGATGGTGCGTTCGGTGGCGTGGTAGAGGAAAGAAATGCCGCGCGGCAGGCGCGAGCTGACAATGGCGCGGGTCACCACCACGCCGTGATCGTTGTAGACCTCGACCCAGTCGTTGTCGAACACGCCGATCTGTTCCGCATCCTGATCGTTGATCCAGAAGGGGTGGCAGCCGCGGGAGAGGGTCAGCATGCGGTGATTATCGCTGTAGGTGGTGTGGATGCTCCACTTGCCGTGCGGGGTCAGGTAGTTGAGCATGATGCTCTTCTGGTCGCTGGTATCGGTGGCCAGAAAATCCTGCAGCGTGCCGTGGTCCGGCTTCGGTTTGTAGGTCGGCAGATGTTCGCCGGCGGCGATATAGCCCTGATGATCCAGGTAGAAATGCTGACGGCCGGTCAGGGTGCGCCAGGGAACCAGTTTTTCGACGTTGAGACAATAGGCCGAATAGGCGCGGCCTCCGGTGTTCAGGCCGCTCCAGATCGGGCTGTTCAAGAGGCGGCGTGGCTGAGCGGCCAGATCGGCGAAGGTCGTGCGCACCCCGCGCGTCGCAGCGGCCAGATCGGTCAGCGGCAGGCCGACCTTTTTTTCCTCGGCTTCAAAGGCGCGAAAGGCCATCTCGCCGTTGGTCTCGGGTGCGAGCTTGAGAATAATCTCGGCGGCATCACGCGCTTCGACCAGGGTCGGATAGGTCTTGCCGTTCCAGGAGACGGTCTTGTCGCCGGCGACCATCTCATCGTAATAATCCTCAACCGACCAGGAGAGACCATGGGCACCCATCCCTTTTCGAGCCTCAGGACCTAAGGAGATGAAGCGGTTGTAAAGGTTCTTGTAGTCACGTTCCACGACCACCAGTCCGGGCATGGTCTTGCCGGGGATTGGTGCGCATTCCCCCTTGGACCAGTCCTTGATCTCGAACTGGGCCATCTCGGCCGGGGTGTCGTGCTGCAAGGGCACCGAGACGATCTCGCGGATCGGGTCGGGCAGATGGGTTTCGGCCAGGTGACTGACTTTTTTGGCCAGCCCCTTGAAGATGTCCCAGTCGCTCTTTGACTCCCAGCAGGGGGGCACCGCCGCCTGCAGCGGGTGGATGAAGGAGTGCATGTCGGTGGTGTTGAGGTCGTCCTTTTCGTACCAGGTCGCGGTCGGCAGCACGATATCCGAGTAAAGCGCCGAGGTGTCCATGCGGAAGTTGATATCGACCACCAGGTCGAGCTTGCCCTGGGGCGCGTCCTTATGCCACTTGACCTCCTTGACGAACTCTTCGGCGGTCTCGGGCGCAATCGTGTTGGTGTGGGTCCCCAGGTAATGTTTGAGGAAATATTCATGCCCCTTGGCGCTCGACATCAGGGCGTTGCCGCGCCAGATGATCCACAGGCGCGGCCAGTTTTCGGGCGCATCGGGGTCTTCAATGGCAAACTTCATTGTCTTGTTGGCCAGCTGCTGAACCGTCCAGGCGACGATCTCCTGATTGTTTTTGGCTCCGGCGGCTTCGGCCTGCTTGACCGCTTCGATCGGGCTGCGGTCGAACTGCGGGTAAAAGGGGAGCCAGCCGTTGCGCACCGCGCGCACCTGATGATCCATGGTGTGCCCGCCGGTGATCTGGCTCTCCTCGGCGACCGGGTTGATGCGCGCCTCGTCCGAAGTGCGCTCGTAGCGCCACTGGTCGGTGTGCACATAATGGTAGGAGGGCGCGTTCTGAAAACGCGGCGGCTTACTCCAGTCGAGCGCCCCCATAATCGTCGCCCAGGGCGCGGCCGGGGCCAGTTTCTCCTGGCCGACGTAATGGTTGAGGCCGCCGCCGTTCTTGCCGACACAGCCACAGAGCATCAGGGCCGAGATGCCGGCGCGGTAAATCAGGTTGGAGTGATACCAGTGGTTGGCACCGGCGCCGATGATGATCGAACATTTGCCGCCGGTCTTCTCGGCGGTGGAGGCCCATTCGCGCGCGAACTGGATGACGTTGGCGCGGTCGATACCGGTATATTTCTCCTGCCAGGCCGGGGTGTAGACGTCGTTTTCGGCATCGTAATCTGCAGGATAAGCTCCTGCCAGCCCACGCTTGACGCCGAACTGCGCCATCAGCAGATCGAAGACCGTGGTCACCGCGACCTGGCCATGGGCGGTTGCGAGGTAACGCACCGGTACCCCGCGCTGAACCGCTTGATCGGCGGAGAAATCATCGAAGGCGACCTGCAGCACCGCGTCGTTATCGTCCAGCAGCGAGAGCGCGGGAGAGAGATCCGCGCCGTCCTGGCCATCCTTCATTTGCAGGTTCCACTGACCTTTCTGCTCCTGCCAGCGGAAACCGAGGCTGCCGAGCGGCATGCGCGGCCCCTGGCTGGTTTCATCCCAGACCAGATACTTGAAGTTGCCGTTCTCTTCTTTGCTGTAGCGCTCCAGTTCACCGGCGCGGGCCATGCGCCCGGCGCGGTAGACGCCATTTTTCTCCTCCAGTTCGATCAGAAAGGGGGTGTCGGTGTAACGCTTGAGGTAATCGAGGAAAAAGGGTGTTTGGGCCTGATGGTGGAATTCACTGAGGATGACGTGATTGACCGCCATCCAGAAGGCACCGTCCTGCCCGGCATGGGCCGGAATCCACCAGTCGGCGTGCTTGGAGGTGATGTTGAAGTCGGGGGCGAAGACCGTGACCTTGGTGCCGTTGTGGCGTGCTTCGGACAGAAAATGCGCATCCGGGGTACGGGTCATGTCGGGATTGGAGCCGACCACGGCGATATATTTGCTGTTGTACCAGTCGGCGCTCTCGGCAACGTCGGTCTGCTCGCCCCAGATCTCGGGTGAGGCGTTGGGCAGGTCGCAATACCAGTCGTAGAAGCTCAGGTTGGCACCGCCCATCAGCTGCATGAAGCGCGAGCCGCCGGCGAAGCTGAGCATCGACATGGCCGGGATCGGCGAGAAGCCGACCAGGCGGTCGGCGCCGAACTTTTTGATGGTGTAGATTGAAGAGGCGGCGATCAGCTCTTCGGCTTCGTCCCAGCTGACCCGGCGGAAGCCGCCCTTGCCGCGCGCCTGTTGGTAGCTTTTGCGCTTGGCAGGGTTCTCCATGATCGCGGCCCAGGCAAGAACCGGGTCGCCATGTTCGGCCTTGGCCGCCCGCCAGAGGTCGACGAGCAGACCGCGCATGTAGGGATACTTGATACGCAACGGGCTGTAGAGGTACCAGGAGAAGGAGATGCCGCGCTGACACCCGCGTGGTTCGTAGGGGGGGAGGCCCGGCTCGAGTTCAGGATAGTCGGTCGCTTGCAGCTCCCAGCCGACGATGCCGTCCTTGACATGCACGTTCCACGAACAGCCACCGGTGCAGTTGACGCCGTGGGTGCTGCGCACCACCTTGTCGCACTGGTTGCGGTTGCGGTAAAACTCTTCCCAGGCGCGCGATTTCGGGTCGATGATATCTTTGATCCAGCTCATGATTGCATACCTCGCTGCTTTCTGACCTGATCAACCAACGGCTGACGCACCCCTTTGAGGCGGCGCAGTCCCAACAGGGCCACAATGGCAAAGACGATAAGAACCCCGAGCAGAATCGACCCGGCCAGTGATGTTGGTGGCGCGGCGGTTTGTTCGGCGGTTCGGGCAAAATACGCAGTCAGGTCGAGACGTTCGGTTTCGGTCAAGGGGCGAGAGGTATAAATTGCTTCCATACTCGGAAAGGCCAGGGATTCGAGCACTGCGGCAACCCCCTCTTCGCCATAGTTGGCATAAAGGTCGGAGAGATTTGGGCCATAGCTGGCCGCGCCGGCGGAACCAAGACCAGTCAGGCCATGGCAGGCGATGCAGGGGGAGCCGCCGTTGCTCATGGCGACGGCTCCGGTGTAAAGCTGTCGTCCCCGCTCAGGTTCGCCCGTCGCCGCCAGCGCGCAGAACACCGGCAGCGCAACTGACAAAAATGCCAGGGTCAGGATACGTTTGGGGAGATTGAATCTAAAGCGACTTGTTTGCATATGGCTCTCTCCTTGGAGGATCGCGTGAGTAAGCAGAGCTGCAAAAACACAGAAGGTTTATGGTGCTTTTACATGAGAGGGATTAAGCTCACCAAAACAGGTTATAGATACCGGTTAAGTGCAAGTGCGGGACTTCAGCGCTCTTCCCTGGAATCAATCTAGAACAGTTTTTTATTGATTTCTTTGATCCAGATCAAAAATTAAAGAGTCAATGACATTTTGTTGCTTGTTAAATTCACCTTAAGGAGGCTTTATGCTGCGTTTTATTCTAATGTTTTTCCTTTTGTTTTCTTGCGCGGGCCTGACGTTTGCCACCGAAGAATTCGCCGCGCAGACTGGGCAGAACTGCGTATATTGTCATCTTGACCCCTCAGGTGGTGGTGAACTGACCGCTCAGGGGCAGGCCTTTGTCGCGGCGCAGGCGGCCGCTGGAACGCCGGTTGCCTCGTCAGGTTTTGCCAAACTGCTGCGTTTAGTGGTCGGCAGCCTGCATCTGCTTACCGCGGTCTTCTGGTTTGGCACCATCTTCTACGTCCACCTGGTCCTCAAACCGGCCTATGCCGCCCAGGGTCTGCCGCGCGGCGAGGTGCGGGTCGGTTTGATTTCGATGGCGATCATGGCGCTGACCGGGCTTTATCTGACCTGGGTGCGTTTCGCTACCTGGCAGAGCCTGGTTGATACCCGCTTCGGCCAGCTGCTGCTGGTCAAGGTCGGCCTGTTCGCGGTCATGACCAGCATGGGGCTGGTCGCGGTGTTTATCGTCGGCCCACGTTTAAGAAAAAAACGCGCAACCTGCGCAACCTCTGTCGAAATTGTGCTGGGGGATATGACCGCGGAGCAACTTGCGCGTTGCGACGGACAGGAAGGCCGCCCCGCCTGCTTCGCCTACAAGGGAAAAATCTACGATGCGAGCAACAGCCCGATGTGGAAGAAGGGGCAGCATATGCAGCGCCACTCCGCCGCCGGCGATCTGACCCTCGCCCTCGGCCAGGCCCCCCACGGTGAGGATCGGGTTATGCGCCTGCCCGAAGTCGGCGCCCTTCTGACTTCGGGCGCGACCTCCGGCGAGGGGCCAAAGAAGCAGTTTTTCTTTCTCGCCTATCTCAACCTGATCCTGGCGGTGGCGATTCTGCTGATTGTCGCGTTGTGGCGCTGGGGGTAACGGACATGCCGGCTGGTGGCGTTTGGGCTGTTGGGCGCGGTTGAACTGGCGTTGGTGGTGATCAGAGCCGAGAACCTTGGGTCTTGCGCGCTGTCAGGAGGGCATCGGCGCAGTAAAGCGCAACTCCGATCCAGATCAGGGCGAAGGTGATCAGGTTGTGATAATCAAAGGGTTCCAGGTAAACAAAGACCCCCAGCCCAAATGCGATACTCGGTGCCAGGTATTGTAAGACTCCGACGGTGGAGAGGCGCAGGTGTCGGGCCGCCGAAGAAAAGCAGAGCAAGGGAAGACTGGTCGCTATGCCTGCACCGACCAGCCACAGGCTTAACCCCGGATTGCGCAGAAAGAGCGTCTCCGGGGAAAATTGCCGATACAAAATAAAGCCCAGGGCTGGCAGCAACAGCACGGTGGTTTCCATCAATAATCCGGGGATTGGTTTAACGGGAATCTTCTTGCGCGCATATCCGTAAAAAGCAAAACTGAAGGCCAAAAACAAACCATAAACCGGCAGGTTGCCATAGGCTAACAAAGCGTAGGCGACTCCCGCGGCGGCACAGGCCACCGCGACCATTTGCAAACGACGAAAACGTTCCCCCAACAGCAAAAAGCCAAGGCACACATTGACCATCGGGGTAATGTAGTACCCCAGGCTGGTCTCGACCACATGATCGTTATTGACGGCCAGAATATAAACGAACCAGTTACAACTGACCAGCAGGCCACTCAAGGTGAGTTTCAGCAGATTGCGCCTATCACCAACCATAATGCGGACGTCACTCCAGCGCCGCTGCGCACTAATGATTAGACACAAAAACAGGCAGGACCAGACAATGCGGTGACAGAGAATTTCAAAGGGATCTATGGCTTGCAGCTGTTTCCAGTAGGCCGGCAAGAACCCCCAGGCGACAAAGGCACTCAGCCCGTACAAGACGCCAATGGTTTGTTGACTCATTCGTTCGCCACGGCAACCACGCCCTGCGCCCTCAGCTTGGCGCGCAGGGTTTCAATGCGCTTGCGATTCACGCCAAAATCGGCATAGCCCCACCGGGCAGCCGAACGCACCGCGATGGTGTGATGTTGCGGGCGCAGTTGCAGTTCGAGATCATCGACAAAACCAAAGATGCGGCTGCGGCATTCTGCACGCAAATAATTCTTTTCGTGGATAATGATTTCGCTGCCCGGCAGTTCGGCAACCGCCCGCTGAACCAGCGGCCAGGCCTCTGGTGCCGGTATTTTCAGGCGCAAGGGTTCAATGTAATGCCTGGCCTGGGTGGCGTCACTGCGGACACAATTGGGCGAAGCGGGGCAGGGGGC
>JAACTI010000312.1 GCA_009993495.1 Deltaproteobacteria bacterium
TGAAAGCCAGCGCTAAAGATTTGAGATTGCATACCAAAGAGCTGCTCGAAGCCGTCACGCGGGGTGAAGAGGTTGTCGTCACCCACCGTGGAAAACCTTGCGCCAAACTGGTTCCTATCAGCACGCAAAAAATTGGCAAGGATAAACCCTGCGCACTGTTTGGCATCTGGAAAGATTATGCGCAAAGCGACGATGTCGACGGCTACGTGCGCCAACTCCGCCAGGGCAGACAGGCGCGGGATATTGATGCTGATTGATACCGACGTTCTGATCTGGTATTTGCGGGGGAATCTCCGCGCCGCCGAGGTGATCGAAAATTCTTCTTCCTTTTCCATGTCAGCGGTCAGCTACATGGAATTGGTGCAGGGCATGCGCAACAAGGCCGAACTGAATCTGCTGCGTCGCACCTTACGGGAATGGAATACTGAGATTATCAGTCTCAATGCGGAAATTACCGCCAAGGCCATTGTCTACGTTGAACAACATTTCCTAAGTCACGCCGTTCAGGTGGCCGATGCCCTGATTGCTGCCAGTGCAATTCACCTGGGGCAGCCCCTGCTGACCGCCAACGACAAGCATTATCGCGTTATCAAAGAACTGCAATGCCACGTCTTTCGACCTTAAATCGGTCTGTGCGCAATTCGCCCGTCAGTGGCTTTCCCGTTGTACGCTAAGGGGAGGAGCAAAAAAGACCAAACACAGATTTTCACCCCCGCTTAAAGTAAGAGGGGGCCGGGGGGAGTTAGAGTCTTTCGGGTGTTGTGCGAATGGCAGTTCCTGCCAGACATAACCCCTCCCGACCTCCCCTTAACTTAAGGGGAGGAGCAAGGCGCTGATTTTTATCCCGACGTTTAAGGGAATGCACCAGCGGAATCGTCATCCAGTGAATCCACAAAATTTACCCCGACACACCGCTGACCACAGGATCATGAACCGACTGCAGTGGTTAGCCGAACATCCTTCCGCCGGAAAGCCTCGTCCCGACATCAAATCCGGATATTTCTGTTTTCCCGCAGGACGCCACCTGATCTTCTATCAACAGCACGCCGAAGGCATCAAGGTCATTGGTATTTTGCACCAGAACATGGATTGTCTCGTTCATTTCGACAATGAACCGTAGGTTGGACAAAGCCGTACAAAAGAGATAAAGTGGCCGTACAGTTAATGGCAACTGGAGGACAATATGCCTACACGAAAACTCACCGTCCGCCTGCCGGAAGAAGATATCGATTTTGCCAGGCGGTTCGCGGCCAGGCATGGCCTGACCATGACCCAGTTGATCGACCGCTATTTAAAACAGCTTCAATGTCGGCATGAGGGTCAATTACACCCGGATATTGTCCGTTTCAGCGGGATCATACCAGCTGAAATTGATGCACAAGCGGAGTACGGCCAGGCGTTGGAGGAGAAGCATCGATGAAACTGATGATCGACCTCAACCTGTTGCTGGACGTTTTTCAAAAACGTCAACCCCACTACAACGCCTCGGCCCAGGTTCTCGATTTCGCTTTGAAAAACAACTGCGGATGCGTCGCGGCCCACGCAATAACTACCCTGCATTATCTGGTCACCAGGTATGCCGACCGGCGACAAGCAAACGAGTTGACGGACTGGTTGTTAAAAAACTTCACCATCGCCCCGGCCGACCAGAGCACCTTTTTAAGAGCGCGAACGTTGAATTTTGCCGATTTTGAAGATGCCGTCGTCTGCGCCTGCGCCGAGCAACAGCATTGTCAATACATTGTCACCCGCAACAGCAAAGACTTTCTCCTCGCAAGCGTTGCCGTCGCAACCCCCGCCGAATTTCTCGCATCCGTCATATCCTAGGTCACGCATCGCCCGTTTGAAATCCCCACAGAAATGCCCGGCTGAGATCACCCCAGCCGGGCATTCCTATGCAAAAAAGCGCAAGAAGGGTTGTCGTTTTACCCTTGCAGCATGAGCGCCAGCTGCGGGGCCTGGTTGGCCTGGGCGAGAATCCCCGCGAACCTCCTCGATGAAAACCGGACAGGTTCGGTGAAGCTGTAACTGCGCTGTCCTGTTTGGTAGAAACTTTTGCTGACCTGCCGCCAAGTACCCGGTGATCGGCGGATGTGTTTAAGCGTGGATCCCAATTAAGTCAGTTGCTGCGATTTCAGGAATAGAAAACCTGCCGTTTTGCAGTCGCGACTACGGTTACTCCCCCCTGCGTCAATAAAACAGCCCTGGGCCCTGGGCCATGGGTCGCAGTTCACCCCAAAAGGTTCCAGCTCAGCGGGGTTCCTTCGGGGGCGTCTTTTTGGCATCTCTTGCCCAAAACGATGTCCATGTATTTCGGGCTCACGCCATACCCTGGCCGAATCGCCCGCACATTTTCCGAGGTAAAGATCTCACCCGCCTGCATATCTTTGACCACATACAACGACCGCCGAAAGACCAGCGAATTTTTTTCCTTCTCCGTTGGGCCGTAACTCACCTGCCCCAACGCCTGCCAGGCCCGCTCGGTCTCAATCACCAGATTTTTCAGCTCTTCCGGTTCAAGGGAAAAAGAGGAATCGACCCCGCCATCGGCACGACACCGGGTAAAGTGTTTTTCGATGACGCTCGCACCCAGGGCCACCGCCGCGACCGATACCCCTAAACCCATGGTGTGATCGGAGAGACCGACTTCGCAGTGAAAGAGCTGGCGCAGATGCGGGAGGGTGAGAATATTGGTATTTTCGGCTGTGGCCGGATAAGTGCTGGTGCATTTGAGCAGGATCAGATCTTTGCACCCCGCCTCGCGGGCGGCGCGCACGGTTTCATCCAGTTCGGCAACCGTCGCCATACCGGTGGAGATGATCATCGGCTTACCGGTGGCGGCGACCTTGCGGATCAACGGTAGGTCGGTGTTCTCAAAAGAGGCGATCTTGTAACAGGGGACATCCAGAGATTCGAGAAAATCGACGGAGGTGTCGTCAA
>JAACTI010000313.1 GCA_009993495.1 Deltaproteobacteria bacterium
CAGGGATCGCTACCCGCACCTGCATCTCCCCCGCGGCCCGGCTCTTTTGCAATGCGGGCAGCAAGGTTTCGGGCAGAGTAAAGCTGATTTTCAACGGCGACATCTGATAAATGGTCACCAGGGGCTGGTCGGCGGCAGCCTTGACCAGATTGCCATTCTCGGTCATCAATTCACCAGCGACCCCGCTGATAGGTGTTCTGATCTGACAATTTTCCAGGTCGAGGCGAGCGCTTTCTACTGCTGCTTCATCCGCCAAGATCTGGGCGCTCAAGCTGGCGACCAGGGTTTCGGCCTCATCAGCCTGTTCACTGGTGACATAACCTTTTTGTGCGGCGGGCAGATAGCGCTGCATCTGCTTGCGTGCGTTATCGAGGGCGGCGCGATTTTTCGCCAGCAGCGCCAAGGCCTGATGCAAGCGGTTGCGCGAGGGGCGCGGATCAATACTGAAGAGCAGATCGCCGGCAACAACGTCATCCCCCTCGTTGAAATGCACCTGGTCGAGCAGGCCCGCCACCTGTGATTTTATCTCGACCCTGGCAAAAGCCGCGGTCGTTCCAACGGCGTGCACCTCGACCGGCATATCCTGTCGAACACTGGTCGCAACCCGTACCGGTACACCGGTGGCAACTTTTTTGTCGGCAGCGTTCTTCTGCGGCGTTTCCGAACAACCTGGCAGACCCAGACAGAGGAACAGAAAAATTACAGGCCAACAGCCCCTTTGCCGGCGGGGGCGCGCAAAGAGTCGATCTCTGGTAAACAGCCGGTTTATCATTGCGAATCTCCAGCGCCTGGCGGCGGTGATTGTTGATGTTGAGCTGCCCCGTGGACGCTTTGCCAGCCGCCCCCCAGGGCTTTGAACAGGGCCACCTGCTGGGTGGCCAGCTCTTGCCGACTTAAGAGCTGCTGATCCTGGGCAACAAAGAGGGCGCGTTGGCTCTGCAATACCTCAAGATAGGTGGCAAGCCCCATCCGGTAGCGGCCGTCGGCCTGGTCGAAAGCCTGGGTCGCGCTCTGGACGGCCCTTGTCAAAGTCTGAACCACCTGTTCCTGATGACGCTGACGGCTCAACAGCCTTTCCACTTCGGTCAAGGCAGCGAGCACCGTTTGCTGATAGTTCAGCTCGACTTCGTCACGCCGCGCTTCATTCAGGGCGATGGCTGCCTTAACGCGTCCACCATTGAACAATGACCAGCGGACACTTGGCCCCGCACTCCAATAGCGGCTGTTGCTGCTGAGTAGGGCGCCGAGACCGGTGCTTTGGAGTCCCAACAGGCCTTCCAGGGTGAAACGGGGAAAAAGTTCAGCGACGGCGACGCCAATATCGGCGGTTGCTGCGGCCAGTTCGCGTTCGGCTCTCCGGATATCCGGACGGCGGCGTAGCAGTTCCGAAGGCAGCTCCGGCGGCCTCACCGTCGGTTGCGGCGGCCAGGGCGCGGTCGCCGTCAATTCTGTCGCTAAAGCCCCCGGCGGCAGGCCAAGTAACAGACAGAGTTGATAGTTTCGTTCAACGATGCCCTGAGCCAACTCCGGCAACCGCGCTTGATTCAGGGCTAATTGGGTTTCCGTCTGCACCACTTCAAGCCGGGTGCCGAAGCCGCTCTGCTCACGTTCGCGCATCCAGACAAGGGTCTGGTTCTGGACGGCGAGATTTTTTTCCGCAATCAGCAGGCGTTGCTGGGTGCCGCGCAGTTCGAGGTAGGTGCGTGCGACTTCTGCCGCCAAAGACAAGCGCACGCTATTGGCCTCTTCATCCGCTACGGCCAGACGCGCCGCCGCCCCTTCGTTGGCGCGTCGCGCCCCGCCGAAAATATCAAGTTCCCAGCTGGCATCAAAACCCAGTTGAAAAAAGTTCTGCGCCCCGCTGGCGCCATTGCTGACATTTGCGCTGCGCTGACTCCGGTTGCCTTCACCGGTGAGATCTATTTCGGCCGTGCCGGCAGAATGAACCATGCGCTGTCGGGCACGTGCCTGACGCAAACGGGCTGCGGCCATTTTTACCTCAAAATTGCCCTGCAGGGCGCGTTCAATCAACGCACCGAGTTGCGCATCAGAAAACAAATTTGTCCAGTCGCGGGGGGAGGGTGAGGCCGTCGGATCAAGGGGGGATGGGTTTTGCCACTGCTGGGGCAGTTCGACGACCGGTGGCGGGTAATCGGGGCCCAGGGTGCAGCCTGCGAGCGCCCAGGCAAGGAGCAGAGCGGCAAGACATCCACCAGCAGGAACCAGCGCAAGGGGGGACAGGAACATGAAATCCGGGCAGTCTGCGCTCAAGGCGTTGGAAGGAATTCACCAGAAAATTTCCGAGTTGGAGAGTAATTCAGTTAGAAATTTAACTCAATAAGAAATAAACCTGTTCTCAGCGCAGCTTAGCCGTCTTTGATGTGCCACCTGTTTGGGTGCCATCTTGCGCAAGCGTCGACATATCGCATAGGCTGATATTGTGGGGGCCATCCTGAATGACGGGTTCGCTGTCTGCCCGGGGGGAGGATGAATTCATTCAACTCTGCGAAAAGGGAAATACCATGAGCATCTTTCGACATTTAATTTTTTCACTGGCGCTTCTTTTGCTGGCGGCCCCCTTCGCCGCAGGTCAGGATAAAGACGCCTATGACCGAACCATCACGCTATTCCGCGATTCCGATGTGGTCAAGCCGTTTTTCAAAAACAGTTATGGCTATGCCGTCTTTCCGCTGATCGGCAAGGCCGGGGTAGGTATCGGCGGGTCTGCGGGCAAGGGCCAGGTGTATAAAAACCATCGCAAGACCGGTACCAGTACCTTATTGAAACTAAGCATCGGTTTTCA
>JAACTI010000107.1 GCA_009993495.1 Deltaproteobacteria bacterium
CTTCTGTGGTTCCAAATGATTTGCAGATATTTTTCAGCTCAATAATGTTGGCCATTGGGGGATTCAACTTTCTGTTGAGAACCTTGGATCGGGCAGGCAAGACGGTTCAGTAGATCTTCATGCGTTGTTCCAACTTCCGCAGACTCACGGCAAGAACGGTTGTCATGGCCAGATACATAACGGCCACCGTGAGCCAGATTTCCAATGCTCTGAAATTACTTGCCATAATCTCCTGCCCCTGACGCGTCAACTCACCAACACCAATGACAATAAAGAGCGAGGTATCTTTAAGGCTGATAATAAATTGATTACCGAGCGGCGGAATCATGCGCCGAAATGCGATGGGGCCGATAATATAAAAAATCAGCTGGAAGCGATTGATTCCCAAAGACATGCCGGCCTCGAGCAGTCCCTTGTTCACCGAAAGAACCGAACCGCGGACGATCTCGGCAATATAGGCCCCGGCATTGATCATAATGGTAATAACCGCTGCGGTTACGGCCTCAATGCGAAAACGTTCAATGTCGGTCAGGGCTTTGACCAGCATCGGGAAGGCAAAATAGAGAAACATCGCTTGGACAATAATCGGGGTGCCACGAACTGTTTCGACATAGCCGGCGGAAATTTTTCGGATAAGTGCACTGAAGGGCAGGTACAGACCATGGGGCTTTTCGCCCAGAGACTCGGTGCCGGCGATACGACCCAGACCGGCCAGAATACCAAAAATCATTCCACCGAAGATCCCCAGCAGGGTGATGATCCAGGTCAGTTTAGCACCGGCCAATAAGGCCGGGATCGACTCAAGAATAACAGAAAACTCAAAGTCCATAAGACGGATGCTTTCGCACAAAGGTGCACAGAAAAACCAGGGGTGATTTTAACCAGCCACAGAGTGGGAGAGCCGCAGAGAAAAGACAAGGGCTTAGGGCTTGAAAGCAGACCTTAACGTTTGCGTTTCTCTGTGACTCTCCGTTAAATCGCATTTTGTCCTTCTCTGGTCCTTGCAAGAGCGCGCAACAGAGCTTTTGACCGTCCCGCAAGAGTTGCCAAGCCGAAAAGGAAACGATTTATTCCGGATCGGCATCAAACCATTTGCGGTAAAGGGCGGCATAGGCACCGTCTTCCATCATCTCAAGCAAAGCGATGTTGGCTTTATCGCGCAGTTTGCTCCCCTGCGGAAAGGCAATGCCGTACTGAGCGGCTTTGACATCGGGGCCGACCGCTTTCACCCGGCCGTTACCGGCGGTTTTGATGTAATAGAGGACATTCGGGGTGTCGTGCATGGCCGCGTCTGCGCCACCGGTTACCACTTCCATATAGGCCTGATCAATGTTCGGGAACTTGACAACCTTTTTGGCGCCGAGGGTTTCGACATATTCAACAGTTGCCGTTCCCAGTTTGACGGCAACAACCTTCCCTTTCAGGTCCGCCGGGGTTTTAATATCGGTGTTGTCTGCCGGCACCATCATCTTCAGTCCGGCACGGAAATAAGGGTGAGAAAAATCGATCACCTTTTCCCGTGAAGATTTGATAAAAATTGCCGCCAGGGCCGCATCCAGATTGCCGGTGGTCAGGCCGGGAATCAGACCGTTGAAATCCATCGGCTTGAGCTCATACTCAACCCCGATGCGCTTGGCTATTTCCGTCCAAAGATCGACATCGAAACCGGTGTAGTTACCGTCTTTGCCTTTGTATTCGAAAGGCACGAAAGAGGTATCGACACCAACAAACAATTTCTCCGCACAGGCGGCCCCCGCACTAAAAATCATCATTCCCGTTAGAAAGAGCACCAGCAGTTTCTTCATCGTTTTCCTCCTCTTTTGCGTTTCGCCCCGTAAGAAATCGGGACATGCCTTCCTCGTTACCAAGGATCAATCCCCTCAAGATTCGCAGTCCAAGTGGTTCGAAAGAAGATGGGGGATGAACAGCGATTCTGTCCGTGGATATTTAAATCCGTGACAGGTTTTGAGTTACCCCAATAGCGCATAATGTTTGTTCACAAATGGTTTTAGTACTAACTAATATAGTAGCCGTGCGTGCCTATTGTCAAATTTGATGCCGGCGCTGTAGGAGTCGCCTTTCATGCGCGATTTTCGCGGCTGGAAGCCGCTCCCACAAAAAATTGCAACAGTTGAGCCTTGTGCAAAAGTTCCTTTACGTCATTCCCGAAGTGATTTTAGTCGGGAATCCAGTTTTCTAAATGACGGAAAATGTGGTTACAATTTCTTTTTCCTTGGAGGTGTCTCTTCATTGGCCAATCAAATATTACAGATTTTTCTGGCTATCTTCCGGGCTAAGTCACACAGAATCAGGGCATAGTTTTTTTCAAATTCCACCAAAGTTTGGTCGAGAATTGTTGTCGTAAAAGAAATTGCGCCCAGGGGCGTATTGTTGCCTCTGCGTAATATTGGCGCGGCTATGGCGATAAGCCCCTTGATGTATTCTTCGTTGTTGGTGGCATAGCCTTTTTTTCTGATTTCTGCCAGTTCCCGGTAAAGAATATTTTTGTCGATGATGGTGTTTTCCGCCATTTTTTTGAAGGATTGGCGTTCCACCAAATCTTCCTGCTCCGCTGCGTCAAGACATGAAAGCACAGCCTTACCCATTGCGGTGCAGTAAAAAAATTCACTGACGGTTTCCTGTTTATAGGTCAGGGTATTGGAATCTTCTTTCTTGTAAAGCTGAACCAAATTAAATCGATGAAAAAGCGAGACATCAATACTGATCCTGTATTTGTAGTGGGCTTCATCAACCAGGGGCTCGACAACCTTGTTGATATCAAACCCCCTGAGCAAACGATTGCCCAGGGCGATAGCCATGGGCCCAAGACTCAATAATTTGGTTTTGGGGTCTTTCTTGAAGTATCCGAGCTCAAGGAAGGTATTTACCAGCCGATATGCCGTGGTTAAATTGACCTCCACCTTTTCGGCAATGGCGGTCAGGGTCCAGCTGGAATGATCCTCGTCAAAAAGAGCCAACACCCTCAAGCCCTTTTCCAACGTTTTTGCAAAATAGTCTGAGGTCTGCTTCTTCATTGAGCAATTACCTTTCGAGAAAACCACCCGCTTGCTTCCTTCTACGGAAGGGGTTTGGGGGGGCGCAAATGACAGAACGCAATTTTATTGACATTCTAAAAATATTGATGATTATAGTAAAATACTAAAATAGGAATCTACTTACTATAATAGTAAGTTTAAGTGTGCCACTTTTCAAGAAAAAAACTGAAAAAGCAGGAACCCGATATTCCGGCAGCCCCATGATGAGCCACAATCCCGGAACAAGCCAGTAGTGAAAAATGGTGTTGTGCTCTCCAGGCTAGGAACAGGCAACAAGGTGAGATGGGATGACTAACAAGCCGTGCAAAACAAACTATCTGTTTTATCAAAGCCGTAAAAACATGCCGTTTATTGATTATGCCGAAGGCGTGTATATGTATGACACGGAGGGGAAAGAGTACCTTGATGGCTGTTCAAGCGCCATCAACTGCAATATCGGGCATGGCTGTACGCGCATTTTGCAGGCCATAGCCGAACAATCACGTCATACGTTTTTCGCCTATCGCACTCAGTTTGAAAATGAACCGGCTCATCGTCTGGCTTCAAAACTGGCGGAAATTTCGGCTTTCGGTCTGAATCGATCTTTTTTCGTTTCCAGCGGTTCGGAAGCGGTTGAAGCCGCCATAAAACTGGTGCGCCAATATTTTTATAACAAGGGCGAGCGTTCGCGCTACCAACTGATCAGCAGAGTTCCTTCCTACCACGGGTCAACCCTGGGAGCGCTATCATTGACCTCTTCGGCGCAACTGGAAGTCCCCTATCGACCAATGCTGATGACCCACCCCAAGATACCGGCGCCCTATTGTTATCGGTGTCCGTTTAATCAAAAAAAATATCCGGCCTGCGGACTCAAATGCGCATGGATTCTGGAGCGAGTGATCCAGGAACAAGATCCGGAACGTATTTGCGCCTTTATTTTTGAACCCGTCGGTGGCGCAAGTACCGGTGCCATTGTTGCCCCTGATGAATATTTTGAAGTTATCCAGTCTATCTGCAAAAAGTACGGGGTGCTGATTATTCTCGACGAAGTCATGACGGGTTTTGGCCGAACCGGGGCGATGTTTGCTTATGAACACTGGAACATCGATGCGGATATTCTGGTGATGTCAAAAGGCATGTCGTCCGGCTATTACCCCATGGGGGGAATTCTGGTTAAAGAGGCGATCGTCGAAGAAATGCTCGACAAGGGGACTTTTGCCCATGGGCACACCCTGGCCGGTAATCCCATGGGGTGCGCGGTGACCCTGGAAGTTCTGAATGTCATCCTTGAAGAAGGCCTGGTGCAAAATACTCTGAAAATGGGGCAGATTTTAAAAACCGGCCTGATGAAATTGAAAAAACACTACGATATCATTGGCGATGTACGCGGCAAGGGGCTGCTTATGGCCATTGAACTGGTCATGGATCGCAAAACAAAAGAACCTTTCCCACCGGAACTCAACGTTAATCAAATTCTCGCGGACCACGCCTTCGCCGGCGGGCTGATTATTTACCCTCGACGCCCCATTAACGGCTTGTCGGGCGACCATGTGATGATCGCGCCCCCTTTAACGATTAACCACAGGGAAGTGGATAAGCTTTTAGCCTTGCTGGATAAAGCCCTTGCGCAGACGACGATTCAATTAGGCCCCCTGTCCTATTCCGGACAATAAATCAAAAGGAGAATATGGATGAAAACTCTTGTGATTGCGATGACACTGTTCCTGTGCGCTGCCTTGATTTCACCCGTCAATGCCGAAGGTCTGGCCGACATTAAGGCCAAGGGTGAGATGACTTTTGCCTTAACCGGCCAGTATCCACCCTTCAACTTTGTGGATGAAAACAATCAGGTCACCGGTTTTGATGTGGAAATCGGCAAGGAGATTGCCAAACGGATCGGCGTCAAAGGGCAACCGGTCACCACGGCATGGGACGGCATTATTGCGGGTCTTTTGGCAAAAAAATACGATCTAATTTGCGGCAGCATGGCGATCACGCCTAAGCGTCTTGAGACTATCGATTTTTCCGACCCCTACTACCGGAGCGGGGCGCAGGTCTTTTCTCAAAAAACCTCAAACATCAAATCGGTCAATGACCTAAAGGGCAAAAAAGTCGGGGTCACCCTGGGGACAACCTATGAAGAATGGGTGCGCAAAAATATCGCGGGTGCCGACATTCGAACCTACAAGGGCGTGCCCGACATGGTGCTTGAGGCCGCCAATGGGCGCATCAGCGCTTTTGTGACGGATAAAATTGTCGGGGCCCTGGCGATTAAGGAAAAAGGGGCGCCGCTGAAACTGGTCGGGGATCTTCTCTATGAAGAAAAGATGGGTATCGCTCTCAATCAGGGCAATGAGCAACTGAAAACGGCCATTAACCAAGCGTTAAAGGCCATGAAGGCTGATGGCACCTATCGCGACATCAGCATGAAATGGCTGGGTATTGATGTGCGCTGATGAGCTTTTTCGCAAAGGTCGAATGCGATCCCTGGTGACGGCGTTCGACCTTATCTTTCCGGGGGCTGTCACTTCATAATCGAGAGCGAGGCCGAAAATGTTAGATTGGGGAACGATTGTTCACTATTTTCCTTTTTTGCTGAAAGCTACGCTTCTAACATTAAAAATTTCCCTGATTTCTCTGCTCTTCGGCTTTCTCTTCGGGCTGGTTGCCGCGCTATTGAAGTTGTCTCCTAATGGTCTGCTGCGACTGATCGGGGGATTTTACGTCTGGATTATTCGTTCCACCCCGCTGCTGGTTCAGTTGTTTCTCATCTATTTCGGATTACCGCAGCTGGGAATCGATCTCGGTCCCTTCATGTCAGGGGTGCTGGCCTTGGCCCTGAATACCGGCGCCTACAATGCCGAAACCATCCGGGGCGGAATCATCTCCGTCCCCTCAGGGCAACTCGAAGCGGCTCGCAGCCTGGGAATGGGTCCGGCTCTGGCCATGCGGCGGATTGTTCTGCCGCAAGCCATAAGGGTGGCTATTCCGGCTTTGGGCAATAACTTTGTCATCCTGATCAAAGACACCTCACTGGTTTCTACGATTACCCTGGTTGAATTGACCCTCACGGCTCAACGTCTGATCGGATCGACCTACAAGCCTTTTGAAATGTACCTGATGGCAGCCTTTCTGTACGCGATTCTGACCACCACGACCAGTGTTCTGTTGGGAAAACTGGAAACCCGAATCGCGGTTGAACGGAGGTAACCATGTCAAGTCCTGATGCCGAATCCATGCAGATGATCGAAATTCACAATCTGAAAAAAAACTTCGGCGACAACGAGGTGCTTAAAAATATCCATTTCAACGTCAAAAAATCGGAAGTCGTCGCCATTATTGGACCCAGCGGTTCGGGTAAGAGTACTCTGCTGCGCTGTGTCAATCACCTTGAAGAACCGACTTCGGGCGAAATTTATGTCGAGGGGGTATTGCTGAATGATAAATCACTTAAGGGGCGCGCATTTCAACGGCATTTGAACCAAATTCGCACAAAAGTCGGCATGGTTTTTCAGCAGTTTAATCTCTTTCCTCACATGACCGCGCTGGAAAACGTCATGGAAGCACCGGTCAATGTGTTGAAAGAAACGAAAGCGGATGCCGAAAAAACCGCCCGCGAGCTTCTCGATAAGGTCGGCATTGCGGAAAAAGCCGACAGCTATCCGGGCACGCTGTCGGGGGGGCAAAAACAGCGCGTCGCCATTGCCCGGGCTCTGGCCATGAATCCGGATGTGATGCTCTTCGATGAAGCGACTTCGGCCCTCGATCCGGAACTGGTCGGCGAGGTTCTAAGGGTGATGGAAAATCTGGCGAAAGAAGGCATGACCATGCTGGTTGTAACCCATGAGATGGGGTTTGCGGATCGGGTTGCAGATCGCGTGGTTTTCATGGCCGACGGCTATATCGTCGAAGAAGGAACGCCTGCGGAGCTGTTCAGAAATCCGAAAAATGAGAGAACCCAAAAATTCCTTGCGGATGTTGCCCATGCTGACGTCTAAGGTCTGCTCCTGCACCGCCGCCTGCGCTGGAATCAAAGATGGGGCACGGCTTCTCGTCGGTGGTTTCGGTCAGCCGGGCACGCCCAACACCCTGATTCGCCAGCTTCTCGCGCAGGGGTCGAAAAATCTGACTCTGGTCAAAAATGACGCCAATGAGCCCGGCCTGGGGGTATCAACCCTTATTGAGGCCGGGCGCGTTAAAAAAATGATCGCCTCGCACATTGGCCTTAACCCGCTGGCGGTGTCAATGATGCATGAAGGCCGACTTGAGATTGAGGTTTATCCCCAGGGGATTCTGGCTGAAAAAATTCGGGCCGGTGGGGCGGGGTTGGGGGGCATCTTGACCGATATCGGCCTGCACCTGGTCACAGAAGGCGAGCAGACCGTTGAACTTGAGGGCCTGAGCTATAAAATCGAACCGGCCTTGCGTGGCCATGTCGCTCTTATTCATGCGGCCATGGCCGACGAAGTCGGCAATCTGGTTTTCACCAAGACCGCTTCTAACTTCAACCCTGTCATGGCCATGGCCGCCGATCTGGTGATTGTTGAGACCGAGCAACTTGTCCCGGTCGGAAAGATTGACCCTGACCAGGTTCATCTGGCGGGGGCTTTTGTTGATCGCTTGGTTCTCATTGAAGAATTAACCCCGGACTACGGAGTGCTGAAACACCATGCCCTACAAAAGCAGAATCGCACAACGAGCCGCACGGGAAATTGCAGCAGGGCAGATTATTAATCTGGGGATTGGAATTCCCACCCTGATCATGGATTACCTGCCGAAAGATCACCCGGTTTTCGTCCATTCCGAAAATGGGATCTGGGGGATGGGCGCGCGTGCGCCTGCGGGCAAGGAAGACCGGAATCTGATCGATGCTGGGGCGTCTTATGCGACAATCGTCCCCGGCGCCGCATTTTTCGACAGTCTGACCTCATTTTCCATCATTCGCGGTGGACGTATCGATATCACCTTCCTCGGTGCTCTAGAAGTTTCGCAAGCCGGCGACCTGGCCAACTGGATCATTCCGGGCAAGATGACCCCCGGCATTGGTGGCGGCATGGAACTGGCGCAAAAATCGCGCAAAGTCGTCGTCTTAACGACTCATGTCACCAAAACCGGGGCCGCTAAATTATTGAAAAGCTGTACCCTGCCCCTCACCGCTCCGGCCTGCGTCGCTATGATCATCACCGATCTGGCGGTGATTGAAGTGACTGATGCCGGGTTGGTTCTGAAGGAACTGGCACAAGGCGTTTCATTAGACCGGGTCATCAAAAGCACCGCCGCTCCCTTGATTATCCCCGCGGGGGTTCTGCCGACATTTTAAGCTTCCCAGAAGGAGAATTCATGTCACTGACGCGGCAGCAAGAGAAAATTCTGGCAACGGTTGAAAGCCTGCGTGAAGACATCCTTGATTTGACCATGGATTTGGTTAAACAACCAAGCACCGTCGAGCACCAGGCCGGTGCGGTTGCGGTTATGGCAGCGCATCTTGAAGCTCTGGGTTATCCCCCGGTACGCATTCCCGTCGACAAACAAAAACTTGCGGCACATCCCGGCTATGCGCCGGTTCCCTTTAGTTATGCGGGGAGTGACAACCTGGTGGCGGTACGGCCGGCGGATGGCAAAGACGGGCGCAGCGCCTTGTTCAATGGCCACCTGGATGTTGTCAGCGCGACCCCGGAAGCTGCCTGGAGCCGCGATCCCTATGAGCCGGTCATCAGTGACGGCTGGCTGTATGGGCGCGGCAGCGGCGATATGAAATCCGGCGTTGCCGCCATGACCTACGCCGTCAAGAGCATTGATATCGCGGGCTTCGGTTTAAATGCCCCCGTCACCATTGAAACCGTGGTGGATGAGGAATGCTGCGGCAACGGCGCCCTCAGTTGCCTGCTGGCCGGCTATGATGCCGATGCCGTACTCATTCCTGAGCCTTTCGGCCCAACCCTGAATACCGCCCAGGTTGGTGTGCTCTGGTTCAAAATTCAGGTTAAAGGCCTGCCGGTGCATGTCCTTTCAGCGCCGGCTGGAACCAATGCGATAGAAAAAAGTTTTCCCCTTATTCAGGCGCTACGGAAAGTGGAAGAACAGCTGAACACGGAAAATATCCCCGCCAAGTACCGGGATATTCCCCATCCTCTGAACCTGAATGTCGGAATTTTTTCCGCCGGCGACTGGCCCTCAACCGTGCCGGCCCAAGCCGAAATTCACTGCCGCCTGTCCTATTTTCCGGGAACCAGCTTCACGGAAATTGCCGCACGCATAGCGGCGGTTATCGCCCAAGCCGCCGCCGAGGACGACTGGCTGCGGGAATTTCCGCCGACGGTGTCCTTCTACGGCTTCCGCTCAGACGGCCATATCGCTTCGGTTCAACAGCCGGCCTTGCAAACCCTCGGCAACTGTCACCGCGCCCTGAGAGGCGAATTCCCCCAGGAATATATTTCGACCTGCACCACGGACTTGCGCGCCTTTCATCATTTCGGTCGCAGTCAAAATACCTGTTTCGGGCCCATTGCCCGCTCGATCCATGGTGTTGATGAGAGTGTGAATATCGACAGTGTCATTCATACCGCAAAAGTCTACGCACTCTTCCTCGCCCAATGGTGCCGACTGAGCGAATAAGGAGTTTTTATGCGCCAGGTTGTTATTGGCCGTTACGGACGCACGCCCTTCAGTCGCGCGCGTCCCAAACAGCCCGAGCTCGATCCCTTGTCCGAGTTTACTGCAGAAGAGCTGTTGGCTTCGATTCTACCGCGATTACTCCAAGAGGCCCAGGTTGCCACCAACGAGGTAGACGACTTTGTTGTCGGCTGTGCCCTGGGGGTGGGAGAGCAATGGACATTTGGCGGGCGTACCAGTTCGCTGCTCTCGGGCATGGCCACCTCGGTACCGGCCCGCTTTATCGATATGCAGTGCGGGTCGGGCATGGCGGCCATTCAGACGGGTTTTATGGAGATTGCCACTGGCCAGGCCGACATTGTGATTGCCTGCGGCATGGAGCACATGACCCGAGTACCGGTGGGGCCGAAGTTGTTTGAAACCGGCTGTCTGGCGGTCAATTCAAAATTGTACCGCCCAACGGACGACGGGGATATGGTCACTGGATTGAATATGGGGTTAACCGCTGAACTCCTTGCCGAACAAGGCGGCTACACCCGCCGCCGGCTGGATGAATATGCGGTAGAATCTCACCGTCGCGCCGGGGCGGCACAGGATCGGGGGTTTTTACAGGGAGAAATTCTACCGGTGCATTTTGACTGCGTGGGAGAATCTCCCCGCCTTGCGGTCGATCAGAGCATTCGTCGGGAAACCTGTCTTGCAGATTTGGCTCAGCTCAAAAGCCCTTTCAAGCAAGAGGGGGTCATCACGGCGGGGAACAGCTCTCCCCTGAATGCCGGTGCCGCCGCCATGGTGCTAATGGCCGAAGATGTGGCTAAAGCCAGAGGCATTGCGCCCCTGGCTCGGCTGGTCTCTTGCGGCCTGGCCGGAGTCAGGCCGGAAATGATGGGTACCGGCCCGGTTCCCGCGACCCAGAAAGCCCTGCATCATGCCGGGCTCAGAGTTCAGGATATGGATTTCTGGGAAATTAACGAGGCCTTCAGTGTTGTTGTTCTCAACGCCGCCACGCAACTTGGCATAGATCTGAACCAGGTTAACGTCAACGGTGGTGCCCTGGCCATCGGCCACCCCTTGGGTGCAACCGGCATCCGTCTTGTCGGCACCCTGGCCCGTACCCTCCAACTTCAGGACAAGCAGCGTGGTTGTGCAAGCGCCTGCGTCGGTGGCGGTCAGGGCATCGCCATGGTGATTGAAACCTGTTGATTCGCGCAACGGGAACTCTTTAACTCTGAAGTAACGAAGTAACAAACAAATAAGAGGATATTATGAAAAATTCTGAACTAAACGCCCGTCGCGCAGCCGCACTTCCGCGGGGCATTGCCTCAGCAACGCCGGTTTACGTAGACAAGGCGCAAAATGCTGAAATCTGGGATGTCGAGGGCAAACGCTATCTCGATTTTGCCGCGGGGATCGCGGTCTGCAACACCGGCCATCGCCACCCCAAGGTGATGGCTGCGGTGGCGGCGCAAAGCGATGCCTTTGTTCATACGGCATTTCAAGTGCTGCCCTATGAAATCTACATAACTTTGGCCGAACGTCTGAACCGGCTGGCTCCCATATCTCAGGCCAAAACGATTCTGATGTCCACCGGTGCCGAAGCGGTCGAGAATGCGGTCAAGATCGCCCGTTACCATACAGGACGGCCGGCGGTAATCTCTTTTGTCGGGGCTTTCCACGGGCGTTCTCTGCTGACCATGGGGCTGACGGGTAAGGTTGTTCCCTATAAAGCCGGCTTCGGCCCCTTCCCCGCGTCCCTTTACCGCATTCCTTTTCCCGTCGCCCATCATGGCATCAGCCCTCAGGAGAGTCTGGATGCTCTGGCACGCCTGTTTAAAGCCGATGTTGAACCCGCCCAGGTTGCCGCCATTATCATTGAACCGGTTCAGGGAGAAGGCGGGTTTTACATTGCTCCGCCGGAATTTATGCAGGCCCTGAGAAAGGTCTGTGATCAGCATGGTATTTTGCTCATCTGCGATGAAGTGCAGAGCGGGTTTGCCCGCACCGGCAAACTCTTTGCCACCGAGTATGCCGAAATCGAGCCTGACCTGATGACGATCGCCAAGGCGCTGGCCGGAGGCTTTCCCCTTTCAGGTGTGATCGGCAAGGCTAAGATTATGGATTCTCCCGAACCGGGCGGCCTTGGAGGAACCTACGGCGGCAGTCCCCTGGGTTGTGCGGCGGCCCATGCCGTGCTCGACGTTATTGAGGAGGAGGAACTCTGCGCACGCAGCCTGCGCATCGGGGCTCAGATGCTGGAGCGTTTACAGTGGATAAAATCGGCAGGGAAGGGCCCGCCCATTGGCGACATTCGCGGCCTGGGAGCCATGGTCGCTTTTGAACTGGTTAAGCCCGGCCCCAGCTACCAGCCGGATCCGGACAAGGTAAAACAGCTGACCGCAAAAGCCCTGGAGCAGGGTCTGGTGCTGCTTTCCTGCGGAATTTACGCCAACGCCATCCGCCTGCTGGCGCCCTTAACCATTCCTGATCACCATCTCAATGAAGGTTTAAACATTCTGGAACGCGCACTGGCCGAAGTTGCATGACCCTGCG
>JAACTI010000314.1 GCA_009993495.1 Deltaproteobacteria bacterium
CGGGCAAAGTGTTGAAGGCAAGTGTACCGGTAAACTCAACATTATCCCCGGGTTTGACGGTAACGTCGGCAACCTGCGCGAATACAAACGTATTTGCGAGCTCATGGGCATCCCCTACACCCTGCTGGCCGATGCTTCTGATGTTTTCGACTCGGGCTGCGATGGCGAATACAAGCTTTATCCTGGCGGCACCAAACTTAAAGACGCAGCCGAATCAATCAACGGCAAAGCCACCCTCACCCTGCAGAAGTATGCAACCACCCAAACCATGAAGTGGATCGAAGCCGAATACACTGGTGACAAGCTAGAACTGCCCATGCCCTTTGGGGTCAAAAAGACCGATGAGCTGATACTGAAGCTGTCGAAAATGTTCGACAAGCCGGTTCCCGCCCTGCTGAAAAAAGAACGCGCCCTCGCGGTTGATGCCATGACCGACGGTCACCAGTACGTGCACGGCAAAAAGTTTGCGGTGGTTGGTGACCCCGATTACCTGCTGGGAATCGTCAGTTTTCTGCTTGAAATGGGTGCCCGCCCCTGGCATGTGCTCTGCTCACGCACAACCAAAAAGTTTCAGAAAGAAATGGACGCGCTCCTGGCGTCCTCACCCTTTGGTGCCGGTTGCACCTGCTATATCAACAAGGATCTCTGGCACATGCGCAGCCTGCTGGTCACGGATCCCGTTGACGCCATCATCGGCGATACCCACGCCAAGTGGGCCGCGCGCGATGCGAAGATTCCCCTGTTCCGCATCGGCTTTCCGATTATCGACCGGATCAACCTGCACCGCAGCCCGGTGGTCGGTTATCAGGGGGCCATCAACATGTTGACCATGATCGCCAACAAGTTCATCGATATCAAAGATGAAACCTGTGAGGATCAGTGGTTTGAAATGATGCGCTGATTTTTCGGCAGGGAGCGGCCCTTTTGTGCCAGCTCTGCGTCAGTCGGCGCAATCACTTGTGCGGCGTAAAGTCCTACGCCTCCGCGTGATTTTCCGGCTTCCTTGATCTGACGCAAAATTGCTCGCTCCCTTTCCGAAAAATGAAGGTAAAAAATATGATTCGTACGCGCAGACTTGATATTGTCACAGACAGAAAAGGATTATTCATGAAAGTCGCATTTGCCAGTACCGACAAAATCCATGTCGATGAACATTTCGGCAAGGCCCGAGAATTTTATCTATGGGAAATCGGCCCGGATAACGCCCAGTTCACCGGCGTACTGCAAGTGAATGAGGGTGACGGCGATGTCGATGACCGCATCGAAGCCCGCAGTGCCGCCCTGGCCGATTGTGCCCTGGTCTATGTCGGTGAAATCGGTGGCCCGGCAGCCGCCCGCCTGGTAGCCAAGAAGATTCATCCCTTAAAAAGCAAAGAAGCCGAGCCCATTACCACCGTCGTAGAAAAATTGCAGCAGGTGCTGCAAGGCAACCCGCCACCCTGGTTGCGTAAAGCGATGCTCAAGGGCTAACGCACTTTTCACCCCTTACGCCTCACCCCTCACGAAATGTAACCAAGGAGATTTCCCATGGCGTTTTTAACCGCACCAACCAAAGGCGGGGGAACCTGGACCCCGGCCTTCGTCGAGTTCATTGATCATGAAAAATGTATCGGCTGCGGCCGCTGCTTCAAGGCTTGCTCACGCAAGGTTCTCGGCCCCGAAGACCTGGTTGATGAAGAAACCGATTCGACCCGCATGGTCATGGCTATCGTCAATCCCGATAATTGCAGCGGTTGCGCCGCCTGTGCTTCCACCTGTCCCAAAGGCTGCTTTACCCTCAAGCCCCTGGCCATTTAACCGCCAAAGGAGGTTGCACCATGTTGATCGCAGTCGCATCAAAATCCGGCCTGGAGGTCGACCAGCATTTCGGGCACGCCGAGCGTTTTTTGATCTTTGACTACGCCGGTGGCGATCCTGCGCCCCTCAAAGAGGTCAGGGTCGACAAATACTGCTCTTACGACCCGGATCATCCCTTTCGTCACCCCCAGTTCAACGCCATTGTCCAGGCTCTGCACGGCTGCAAGGTGGTGTTGACCGAGATGATTGGTGAACTGCCGAAACAAGAGCTTGAAAAAATCGGGATTACACCGATTGTCACAACCGGGCCGATTGCCGACGCCCTGAAACTGGCACACGATTCGGTCTGCGAGGGCAGCTGCCAGGGGGGAAAGCGTGCCGCCGGCAACTGCCCGCATGCCAGTTAAAAGCCGCTGATATGTTATGTTTAAAAAAACCGTTCACTATAACTGAACGGTTTTTTTTGCCTCTTGTTTGACCTCTCTCGCTGCCGACCTCACACCCACACCGCACGCACATGGGCGCTCGGCGCTCTTCGTCTTGCAGTTTGAGGGAGCTCAGGTTTATGCTGTGCGCCTGCCAACTGACAAGGGCTGTTGACGCCATGATGTTGAAACCTGCATCCTCAAAAAACAAAAATCCTTCCAGTTATCGCCGCTATCTGTTGGGAATGGTCATGTTGTTGCTGACCTTTTACACCGCCCTCTGGCAGATGGTGGACGAATTTATTCTGGATCGCTATCTGAAGCTCGAAGAAGAACGCGTTTACGAACATATGACGCGGGTGACAAACGTGATCGAGCGCGAGGAAGAATTTTTGAAACGCATGCTGGTCGATGAAGCCTATTGGGATCAAACCTGGGCCGACGCGGCACAGATTTTCCCCAACGAATTTGCCAAACAGACCACCATCGATACTTTTGCTTCCGGACGATTGACGGCGATTGTGATGACCAATACCGCCGGAAAGATGCTTTATGCCCAGGGCTACGATCTGAGCGCCGAACAGCTGATGCCGGTGCCGCCTGTTATCATCGACAATCTGGCCGCACTGCAACAGCTGGTTGCCCAGGGCAAGGCAAGTTCGGCCCAGGCG
>JAACTI010000315.1 GCA_009993495.1 Deltaproteobacteria bacterium
TGCGTTCCAGGTGTAAATCGCGCAGCGCCCGCAAGGCTTTACGATTTTCACTGTCTATGGTCAGCAAGCTGCGATAGCCTTCCATGGCCTCATCCAGGCGGTTATCGGCACGATTGATCGCTGCCAGCTTGAAGAGAACTTCAATTCCCTTGGGTTCAAGATCGCGGGCCTTGAGCAGATATTCCACCGCCTGCTGCAAATGCCCCTCTTGTTCGGCCACATTGGCAAGGGCCAAGAGCACATCGACCCGCTTGGCATCTCGATCCAGGGCTTTTTGGAGCAGTGCACGTGCTTTTTTCAAATCTCCCGAAAGCAAACGCCCCACCCCGTTGCGATAAAGACTGACAACTTCATCCTGCCGTTTCTGTTTGCGGCTGCCGCGCCAGCTCGACAGGGATCGCCCGAACAAACTCAGCACGTGCAGGCCATTGCCCAGCAACAGCCCGGCAAGTACCGCCGCAACCAGAAAGATGGGGGTCGGAAAGGTAAAACTTTGGTCTGAGGTAAAAAAGACCGTCATATCGCCGGGATTGATGCCCCAGAAATAGAGGAAAAAGAGCGCGAACAGCACAAAAATAAACATGAACAGGGCAATGACAATCATCGGCTTCTCCCTGTCGCCGGTTCAACGGAATCGGCAACTATCCTCTTGTCGCGAAAGTGCAACAGGAAAAATCTGCGCCAGGGTTTCCAGGCGCACCATACTGAATCAATAATGGCGTCGAAAAAATTTACCAAGAGCTTTGCACGGCAATCTTTTCTATTCGCCGTACTTTTCTACGTCGGTTTTGCAATCTACACAATAGCGCGAAAAGGGTCGGACTTCCATGCGGCGGGGCGCAATTTCTTCTTCGCAGCGCGCACAGATACCATAAACTCCAGCGGCAATCCGTTCGAGAGCGGCATCAATGTCGTTAGCGGCACGCCTTTGAGCGTTGCTCAGATTGATCAGAACTTCTTGATTATAACTGTTGGACGACATATCGCCAATATCGGGCACCCCATCCTTTCCCAACGACTGAGATTCCGCATAAGCATGGGCTGCTTCGTCGAGGAGCTCCTGGCGCATTTGCAAGAGTCGCTGCCGAGCCTGGGCAATTTGTTCGGGAGTCATGTCTGGGTCTATATCCTTCCTGCCTAACGATTATGGTAAGGTTCGTTGCGGATAATTGTGCCACTGCGATAAAGCTGTTCGAGCAGCAGCACCCGCGCCATCTGGTGAGTCAGGGTCATTTTCGACAGGGATAGCAGCTGATCGGCGCGTTGCCGCACCGCATCGTCAAGCCCATAGGGGCCGCCGATGACCAAGCACCAGTCCCGCGCCCCATGCAACATTGCCGCTTGCAGTTGTTTCGCCAGGGCTTCGGAACTGGAAGGTTTGCCTTTTTCATCAAGCACCAGCGTAAAGGCATCGCTCGGAATCCGTTGGAGGATACGTTGTCCCTCGCGGCGCAGCAAGGTAACCACATCTTTCTGCGAACCCTGTTCTTCTTTCAGTTCAATAATTTCAACTGCATAATGCCGTTTCAAGCGCCCCAGATATTCGGCGGCTCCCTGTTTCAGCCAGTCTTCCGCCAAACGACCGACACAGATCAGCCGAAATTTCATGCCTGGCCGGTGTCGGTCAAGGCAACCCGCGGGGCCTCGCTCCACAAACCTTCAAGGTCGTAAAATTCGCGCACCGCCGGTTGGAAAATATGCACCATAAAATCACCGTAGTCGAGGAGTGCCCAACGCCCGGCATCGAGCCCTTCGATCGCCAGCGGAGTGATCCCCTGGTCTTTCAGCCCCAGACGAATGGATTCCGCAATCGCCTGCACCTGACGATCGGAACGCCCCGAGCCCAGCAGCAGATAATCGGTCAGCGAAGAGAGCTTTCGGACGTCGATCAATTGCAGAGCATAGGCTTTCTTTTCCAAGGCAAAATCAACGGCCAAGTGCACATTTTTGTCGGTGTTCAAAGGTTCATCCTTCGGGGTCATTTTCAGCCGCGGTTCAGCGGTAAAGATGATGCTGTTCAATGTAATGAGCAACGCCGAGCGGCAGCAAGTCGACCGGTGTGTCACCCGTCAGCAGGCGTTGGCGGATCTGGGTTGAAGAAATATCCGCCGCCGTCTGACTCACCAATCGGATACGGTAGCCGCTGCGGCCAATCAGGGTTAAAGCGTCGGCATCATAACAGAAGCTCTTTGCCACCGCAACCGGCAGCAACTGGCGCAAATCCCCGCAAAAACCGGGGCGGGCCGCAACCGCAATATGGCAAAGCTCAAACAGACGTGGGTAAGATTTCCACAAACCAATTTCGGCGAAAGAGTCCAGACCCATGATAAAAGTGAATTCATGCTGCGGGACGTGTTGATGCAGCTCTTCGAGGGTCTGCACCGAGAAACTCAGCCCCGCGCGTTGGCCTTCAAGATCGCTGGCGATAAAGCGCGCTTCGGTGGCAACGGCTATTTTCACCATGGCCAGGCGATGGGCATAAGAAACCGGAGGATCCAGCTCCTTGTGCGGCGGATGAAAGCTTGGCATGAACCAAACCTGATCAAGCCGACAAGAGTTCAGAACGACATCGGCAATGTGCAGGTGTCCGTTGTGAATGGGGTTGAAGGTGCCACCCAGAATACCAATCTGCATAGGCGCTACTCGCGAATTTGCCCGTCGCCCAGCACAATAAATTTGCGCGTCGTCAGGTCTTCGAGCCCCATGGGGCCAAAGGAATGCAGCTTGGTGGTGGAAATACCAATTTCGGCCCCCAACCCCAACTGGCCCCCATCGGAAAACCGCGATGAGGCATTCACCATCACCACGCTTGAATTGATTTCACGCAAAAAGCGTTGTGACATGGCGTAGTCGCTGGTCA
>JAACTI010000316.1 GCA_009993495.1 Deltaproteobacteria bacterium
GCAGCGGAAGGTGAGGGGGGTGCTCTCATCAGGAAACGGATTGATAAAACCGAGAGACATGGTTACCTCCACCTTCAGCTGTCTTTTAAAGTCGCGCCTCTGCTGAAATTGTCTTCACGCGAAGATAAAAGGACAAAGAATCTATGAACAAGAGCTGTTGCCCCCCCCAACGGGATCAAACCACGGCAGAACCCCCCTCCTGTTGTTCGTCGAAATCGGCGGCTGCAAGCTGCTGTCCACCTACAGTTGATCGCGAGCGGCCCGGCTATCGGCTGCAAGCCTATGTCAGTGACTGGTTGCAAACGCCGATCGGTGAAATTCCTCAGGTCGCCACAACTCTAACCGCTTCTGATCGCCGCGGCGCGCTTCAGATGCGCTGGGGAATGGGGCGGGATCATTACACGGTCGCGCCGGGTCTCTACGCAGTCGGTCACCCGCAGGCGGAGGCGCCGGTGCTCGTCTCGGCCAACTACAAACTCAGTTTTGATGCCCTGCGCAAGGAGCTCCGTGAAATTGATGCCTGGATTTTGGTCATCGACACCAAGGGGATCAACGTTTGGTGCGCCGCCGGCAAAGGAACCTTCGGCACTGCGGAAATCACCCGGCGGGTAAAATCCGCCAACCTGAGTAAAGTTGTTAATCACCGGCGTTTGATTCTGCCGCAGCTCGGCGCACCTGGCGTTGCGGCGCACAAGGTTGCCGCAGGCTGCGGTTTCAAGATCGTCTACGGGCCGGTCAGGGCCCGCGATTTGCCCGCCTTTCTGCAGGCGGAATGCAAGGCTACTGCGGCGATGCGCAGGGTCAGCTTCACCACCTGGGAACGTCTGATCTTAACGCCGGTCGAGCTGATGATGATGACCAAGGTCAGCGCCTGGATTCTGCTCGGGCTGGTTCTGCTGGGCGGGATCGGGCCAGCGGTTTTTTCTCTGCATGGGATCTGGTCACGCGGGCTGGTCGCGGCCGCGGTCTATCTGGCCGGGTTGGTTGCCGGTGCCGTTGTGACCCCGGTTTTGCTTCCTTGGGTTCCTGGCACGGCCTTGGCTCTGAAAGGATGTCTGGTCGGGCTGGCCACCGCCCTGATTCCCTGTGGAATCTTCGTAAATCAATTGGGTATGTTACACAGCTTCGCCCTGATTCTGGCACTCTCAGCCGTCGCCTCTTATTGCGCGATGAACTTTACCGGGTCAACGACCTATACGTCCCCTTCCGGGGTCGGCAAAGAGATGCGCGTCGCCATCCCTTTGCAGGCGCTGGCGGTTTTACTGGCGGGGATCAGCTGGTTTTGGGGAACCTTCAGCACCAGGCTCTAAGGAGATTGTCCGGATGAAATATTTCAAGAATGTCGTTACCCTCGTCCTGGATCAAACCAAATGCACCGGTTGTACCCTCTGTACCCTAGTTTGTCCTCACGGCGTTTTCATCATGCACGCGGGCAAAGCCACGCTGACCGACCGGGATCGGTGCATGGAATGCGGGGCCTGCGCCCAAAACTGTGCCTTTGAGGCAATTTCGGTCAAAGCCGGAGTTGGCTGCGCCAGTGCAATCATCAATGGCTGGCTGACCGGCAAGGAACCAAGCTGCGATTGCGGGGGAAGGTGTTAAAAGAGAACTCCGCGTAAAGTACCTGTTCAGCTCTGTGACTACGGAGCAGAAGAGATACACAATGCACAAATTCCGCGGCGGTTGGTCTTCGAAATGACCCCTGGATTCGCGGGTTTACGCCATAAGACGCGGGCTGGGGGCTTGAAGACGGGGGAAATCCAAGGTGTTGACCGGGCAGGCGGGGAGCTTGGCGATCATTCCGCTGCGCAAGAGTTCGAAGGTTTGATCAGCGGATTGGGCACCGCTAAACAAAAAACCCTGCACCTCGGTACAGCCGATTTTTTTTAAATAGTCGAGTTGGCTTTCATGCTCGACCCCTTCGGCGACAATATGCAGGCGCAGGCCATGCCCCATTGCGACTATGGCGTCGACGATGCAGGCCTCGGTGCCATCGCCCTCTATCTGCTGGACGAAAGAACGGTCGATTTTAAGGGTATTGACCGGGAACTGATGGAGATAACTGAGGGACGAATAGCCGGTGCCAAAATCATCGACCGCAATCGAAAGGCCATGGCGACTCAATTCCTTCAGCTTAAGCGCGGTGGTTTCATGATTTTTCATAATGCCGTATTCGGTGACTTCAAGCTCAATGTGATGGCCGGGAATAGCGTATGTGGCCAGGGTGGTTAAAACATCAGTAACAAAGTCGGGTTGCTCAATCTGAATGACGGAAATATTGACCGAAACCGGGATGGGGGTAAGACCCTGGTTGCGCCAATGGCGCATTTTTGCACAGGTTGCTTCGAGCACCCATTTGCCAAGGGGAATGATCAATTTTGAAACTTCGGCCAGGGGAATAAACTGATCCGGATAAATGAGACCACGCTGAGGGTGCCGCCAACGGATCAGCGCCTCCAGCCCAACTATCTGTCGTTTCAGAGTGCTGACCTTGGGCTGAAAAAAAACTTCAAACTGGTTCTCTGCCAGGGCATGGCGCAAATCTCTTTCCAGTGAAAGATGTTCCCCCCAACCTGCGGTCATACTTTCCTGAAAAAAGGCGAGGCCATTTTTGGTTTCGCCCTTAACATGATACATTGCCACATCTGCCGCCCGCAGTAAGGAATCCCGCGTATTGCCATCATCGGGGAAAAGAGCTATCCCGATACTGGCGCTCAGAAACATCTCCTGCCCACCGATCACGTAAGCTTCACAAATTCGCTTGAGAATTTTTCTGGCGACCACCGCAGCATCGACCTCATCATCCAGTTGTGGCAACAAGAGCGT
>JAACTI010000108.1 GCA_009993495.1 Deltaproteobacteria bacterium
ATTTGGTGATTGCCGCCAGCCATTTAGGTGACCACAAGCTCAATGTCTACGGTTTTGGCGAGTGGACGGGAGAGAAACTGCCGGAAATGGAAGCCAGACAACCCGGGAAAGCGGATGCCGCGAACTAGCCTTTTCACCTCCGGCCTTCGCCGGCTGCTGCTGTTGGCCCTGCTGGCCCTGGTTCTGGGGGGTTGCAGCGCGGAAACCCGCTACAGCGTACTGACCTTTTTTTTTACCGGAGTGCCCCCCCTTCACGGCCCTTCGCCGGAAGAGCTGGCGGCCCAGCAGGCGGCAGCGGCTGAACAGGCGGCCGCACAGCCGGTGTCTGCCGAAGAGCAGGCGCGTTTGGCGGCGCTCAAGCCCTATGACGGTCCCTATGTTCACGGCCCTTATGCGGCGGAAGAGTGTGAGCAGTGTCATGTCATGGCGGTGGGCGGATTCAGTTTTGGTGCCAAGGCGGATCCCAACAAAAAAAATATTGTCCCGGGCCGCTTTCAGCGCACTCCGGGTGAGTTATGTGGGAATTGTCATCGCAGCAAAAGCGCCGAGGCGGCCTATGCCGCAGGCCTGAATCTGCATGGTCCGGTGGGGGTTTGCACCAATTGTCACTATCCGCACTCGGGACGCTACCCCTTTTTTGTCCGGGCCGCAGGCAGCGAGATCTGTCGGCGCTGTCACAGCACCGGTTTTATCCAGGACAGCGAGCTGCATGAGGGCTTAACCGAATGCCTCGAATGCCATAACCCGCACATGGGCCTGGGGGCGGCAATGCTGCGTGATGAGCATGCTGAACTCTTGTAGGTTGCGGATCAAGAGCCGCAGAGTTTTGCTTGCCCTTGCCGGGGTTCTCCTGACCCTGGAGTTCCTCGCTGCCGCTCCGGTTGCAGCCCGGATGTTTTATCTGGAGCGCCCAAAGTTGGGAGTCGAATTGTCATACGTTTTTCAGCAGGATAACAATCAGAATCCAAGCCAAACCACCAGCAGCCGAGATCAGCGTTTTCTGGAAAGTCTGACTCTGGATTCGCGCGGCTTTGTTTATCACCCGGCCTTACTGCAATTCGAGCTGGATCTGACCCCGACCTGGCAGCAGCAGAATGAATCGGCCAGCCGCGGGCGGACTAATTCGAATCAGGCGTTTTATCTGGATTATGGTTTTTCGGGTGCGATTTTTCAGTATAAACCTCTGTCGCTGAATCTACGGGCGCGGCGCAATACCTCAACCGTCAGCTACAGCTTAAGCCCAACCACCAGCAACGAAAATTTCCTCTGGGGCGGCACCTTGGTTTACAAGTCCAGGCGGTTACCGGCCAGCTTGTCCTTCGATCGTTCACAGCTGCAGCAAAGCGGCTTTTTTACAGCGACCGAGGATAGCGATCGCGCCAACTTCACCACCACCCTGCGTGGTGAGCGCAGCCAGACCAGTTTCAATGCGGATTACGACAATCGCCAGCGAGTGAGCCAAGGGCTGCGGCAAGAGACCGAAAACAGCGCTTTGCGCCTGAGTAATGGGACAGCGCTGAGCGCTGATCGGCGCGCCTATTTATCCTCATCCGCCAGTGCGCGCCGGACAACGAGCAACGGCGATACTACGGAGACGGTCGATATTTCTGAACTGCTGAATTGGCAGCATACCCCGGCGGATCAACGCTTGCAGATCAATAGTAGTTATTCGGCGCGCTATTCGTTGAATCAGCGTGACGGCGAACGGTTAGAGACGATTCCACTGGATGCCAGCCTGACCCTGAGCCATCTGCTTTACGAAAATCTACGCAGTCTGCTGCGCATTGACGGCGGCTACCTCAAGTTTACAGGGGGCGAAAACCGCAACTACGGCGCTCAACTTGATTTCGGTTACACGCGCCGAATCCCCTGGGGGCAGCTGCGGGTGAATGCCAACAACCGCTACCAGATTGATGACCGCACCAGCAACCAGGAGATTGTTTCGGTGGTGGATGAAAGTCATGTTCTGAGCAGCTTTACCCAGACTTTACTCAATAACCGGAATGTTGATTTGACCTCGGTGCAGGTCTTTCGTGCCGATAAAACCCTGGAATATCAGCTTGGTGTCGATTACAGCCTGACGCCGGCCGGGCTTTTCGCCCGTTTGACGCGATTGCCGACCGGCTCGATCGCGGACGGGGAAACGGTGCTGGTCAGTTACCAGTACCAGAGTGACCCTTCTGCAAAAATTGCCACCTACAGCCGCTCGTTTGGAGCCGGGCTGACCCTGTGGACGCACTTGACTGTCGACTATCAGCTGAGCCTGGCAGACGACTCCCCGCTGTCGGGGGAGACAGCTACGATTATCAACGAGAGTACCGCACAAACACTCAGCGTATTGCTGCAGTATCCCTGGTCTGAGAGCGAGTTGACCCTGAGTGAGGAAAAAAATAATAGCGGTACCTCGCTACGCAGTATCAAGGGAAAACAGAAATTTACCTGGCACCCGCGAGACAATATCTCTTTGAGCCTGTCTGGCGCTTATGGGGAATCGGAACTGATCGACTCGGGGAAAAACCGGCAGAGTTATGACCTGCGCACCGACGGTCGCTGGCAGCCGCGCAACAATCAGCAGTGGACCTTGAGTCTGTTTCAGCTGGGTGAAAAATCGAATGTGCCGGATAAATTTGTCAGTAGCGGGGTTGGCCTTTTTTATTTGCTGCACTATGGGTTGTGGCAGGTCGAGGCCGATTATAAATATCGGCGGGATGAACAAAGTCTGGTGGAGCAGAAATTCACCCAGAGTGCGTTCAATCTGCGTTTGAGTCGGACACTGCAATGAGTGGCGGGCTTCAAACCAGAGTTAAGGGTGTGCGCGTGGCAACCAAAATGACCTTCCCCGGTCTCTACTGCGTGCGCCACCTGCTGCCCCTCCTGGCGTTGGCGGGGTGTCTGGCACAGACGCCGGCCACGCCGAAGCCGCCGACTATGGTGTGGCCACCGCCGCCGGCCGCGCCGCGCATTGTCCTGATGGATGTGCTGCGCGGCCCGGGGGATCTGGCGATTCGCTCCGGCTTCTGGCAGCGCGCCTGGCAGACTCTGTTTGGCACCGAAAAAGTTGATCTGGAATCCCCCCACGGTTTGACCACGGATCGCTCGGGACGTTTATTTGTGGTGGATAAGGTCTTGCGTCAGGTGCATCTGTTCGATGTCGCCGCCCAACGTCATATTCTGATTCCGCGTCAGGGACAGCCGCTGCAAACCCCAATTGATGTGGCGATCGACGAAGAACGCCAGCGGATTTTTGTCAGCGATGCCGTGGCCGGCGTGGTGCGCATTTTTACCCTGGATGGCCGCCCGGCGGGTGAAATACGTCGCGGTGCTCTGGGACGGCCGACGGGGCTGGCTATTCATGGGCAACGGGATGAATTGTTGGTGGTCGATTCTGAAAATGCCAGTGTCATGCGTTTTCGCCTTGACGATTTGCAAGGGGCCGGCATGTTTGGCCATGCTGGCAAAAACCCCGGTCAATTCAATGCGCCCACAGCTCTGACGGTAAATCGCAGCGGCGACATTCTGGTGGTCGATACCCTTAATCATCGTGTCCAGATTTTTAATGGGAACGGCGAGTTTTTGCGCAGTTTCGGCGCAGCAGGAGATGCTCCGGGCTATTTTTCGCGACCCAAGGCGGTTGCGGTCGATCCCGATGGCAATATACATGTCGTCGATGCCCTGTTTGATAATGTCCAGGTGTTTAACGCCGAAGGTCAATTGCTGCTGGCTTATGCCTCCCCGGGCGATTTGCCGGGTCAATTATGGCTGCCATCGGCGATCAGTATCAATCGTCAGGGACGGATCTTTATTGCCGATACCTACAACCGCCGCGTTCAGGTCTTTCAATACCTGCGCGCTGGGGAGTTTATCGAATGAGACGACAGCTTATTTTCCTTGGCCTTGGTGTTTTTGTGCTGGTGACTTTATCCGCCACAACCCTTCTTGGTGCGGGGATTCGCGATACGCTGCACAATTTATCGGCGAGCGGACCGGGCTCGATCAAAGCGCTTAACGAAGAAGAGCTGTGCATTTTCTGTCATACGCCGCATCAGGCGCGGCGCGATATTCCTTATTTATGGAATCGCCTCGATTCGACCGCCAACTATACGCCCTATTCGAGCTCAACCCTAAGTGCCTCAGTTGGCCAGCCAACAGGGGCCTCCAAACTCTGTCTCAGTTGTCACGATGGCACTGTTGCTCTTGGGATGCTCGGCAGCCGGGCCGAAGAGATCCCCTTTGCCGGCGGCCTGCGCTTTGTGCCCCCGGGGCCCAGACTTATCGGAACCGATCTATCGACTTCGCATCCCGTTTCTTTTGTCTATGATGCTACCCTGGCGGCGGTCAACCCGGAAATTCGGTCGCCATCGGCCCTGCCCACCCCGGTGCGGCTCGATAAAAATAATGAGTTGCAATGTACCGCCTGCCATGAGCCCCACGACAACAGCTTCGGTAATTTTCTGGTGATGTCCAACCAGAACGGACAGTTGTGTACGGCCTGTCACGCGCCGACGGGCTGGCTTGCCAGTAGCCATGCAACCTCCAGCGCAACCTGGAACGGCCTCGGCCGCGACCCCTGGCCCGACAGTGATCAGACGACGGTGGCGCAGAACGCCTGTGGCAGCTGCCACAAAAACCATGCGGCCGGACGAGGCCAGCGGCTGTTGCGTGATCGGGCCGAAGAAGACAATTGTCTGAGCTGCCATAATGGCAACGTGGCAACCAGCAATCTAACGACGGAACTCAGCAAAACCTATGGCCACAAGGTGCAGGATTATATCGATGTGCATGACCCGGCCGAAGATTTCAGCCTGGCCAGTTTGCCGCGTCATGTCGAGTGTATGGACTGTCACAATCCCCATCAGAGCAGTGCGCAGGAGGGCTCAGTGGCTGGTGGCGTCCCCTTGGTCAGCGGCGCGACAACCGGGGTGAGTGGCATAGATATTGACGGTGCGGCGCTTTCTGCGGCGACCTACACCTATGAAATTTGTTTTAAGTGTCATAGTACCAATTCCATGCAGGCGACGGCGCCCATTGTGCGCCAGCTTGAACAAAACAATACCCGCCTCGAACTGCACCCGGCCAACCCTTCCTTTCATCCGGTGGCGGCGGTTGGCCAAAATACCAATGTCCCGAGTTTGATTTATCCTCTGACGGAACAGAGCCGCATCTCCTGCCTCAGCTGCCACAACAACCCTGCAACCAGCGGGCCCAGAGGCCCCCATGGCTCGAATTTTCCGTTCTTGCTGGCGGCTGAATACGTTACTCTCGATTTTAGCACCGAGACCGAGCTGACCTACAGGCTTTGTTACCAATGCCACAGTCGCAGCAATCTGTTGTCGGATCAGAGCTTTCCCCACAACCGTCATGTCGTGACCGAAAAAACTCCCTGTTCCGCCTGTCATGATCCCCACGGCGTGTCGATATTGCAGGGCGGCAACTCGACCAACAACAGCCATTTGATCAATTTTGATCTGAATATTGTTGCTCCCGATTCCCTGGGACAGTTACGGTTTGAAGATCTGGGCACCTTTACCGGCCAATGTTTTTTGAATTGCCACGGCGCGACGCACGACGCCGGCAAAGTTTATTAACGGCCAGAAAGCAAAAGTGGTTGGCTGAGAGATGCGCGTAGCTGCGACTACTTACTCGACCTGAAGGACAGAAGCAGGACAACGGAGAGCAGAGTTGCCCTAGATCAAAAAAAAACTGGTGGTTTTAACCCAGATAACCTTAAGGAGCTTTCCATGAAGCAGAAAAAATATTCATTGACCTTGATCTTGTTCTGCCTGCTGTTGCCCGCCTTGGCCTCGCCAGCCGCTGCCGAAATTCTTGCCGCCAGCGTGGTCTCGGTTGAGAAAACCGGCAAATACACCATCTTGGAACTACAACAAGAGGAGAACCACATTTGGGCGGCCGCCTCGGGTTTCGAAGCCAAAACCGGCGACGAAATCGAATTCATGGGGGGAGTATTGATGAGCGATTTTTATGCCAAAGGCCTGGATCGAACGTTTCCTGAAATTCTTTTTTTAACCAACATCCGCCACAAAGTGAGCGTGAGGGAAACAGCTGAAAAACAGGAAGTCGCGGCAAAAAAACTTGCTGATGGGGCTACTGAAACAATGCCTGACGATGATCTCCACCGCAATCTGGTGCCGGAATCGGCGGGCGTACCGGCTGCGACGGTGGAAGAAATCAAGCCGAGCGCAGGAATGGTCTCGATTGCCGATCTTTATGCCAAAAGTGCTGAGTTGGCCGAGAAAACAGTTACGGTCAGAGGCAAAGTAATTAAAGTCAGCAACAATATTCTGGGGAAAACTTGGCTGACCCTGTCCGATGGCACCGGCACGGCCCCCGATAATATTTTGCGGGTCACAACCCAAGAAAATACCGAATTAGGCGTAATTGTTTCAGCAACGGGATTCTTGCGCACAAATATCAACCTGGGCGCAGGTTATAGCTATAAAGTGTTGCTGGAAAATGCCGTGATCGCGAAATAAACCGTTTGAAAAGAATTTAGCAATCAAGGGCACAACCATGGAGAATCATGAACCAAAAACTTTAGTAAATATTATCCCACAGTTTTTTTACCGCAGAATGGGCGTTTTTCTTGCCATTTTTTTAACCCTTATTGTTGGGCTTTGGCAGATCTATCTCTACTTTCAGACCAAGGTTTTTCTTGAGTTTCACTATAGTGCGGTGATGCTTAAATTGCTTGAGCTCCAAGAGAGCATTTTGCTGAAGTCGGTTCTGACGAGCCTGGTTTTTTTTGCCTTTCCCTGCCTGCTGATGGCGGTTTTTCTGATTTATTATTCCCATCGTATTGCCGGCCCGATGTTTCGGCTCAAAGCATATCTTCGCGAAGATCAGAAAGACCCTGGGGGCAAAGATCTGCATTTTAGAGAGTCTGATGTGCTGCATACCTTGGCGGAATCAGTTAACAAGGTTCAACATCGCTATCGTGCTGACACTCAAGCAATCACTGCGTCTTTGCAGCAAGCCGAAGCCTTACTCGAAAGGTTGACCAAAGAGCATGAGGCTGGGAATCCGGTTGACTCACAATTAGCAAAGCTCAATGTCCTTTGCAAGGACATGCGTCAATCGGTTGTGGTGATAAAGACATGAGAAAAATGATTCGCTCCTTTAGCCTGTGCGCAATGGTTGCCGGGGTTTTGATTTCAGCCTGGGTGCTTTCCTCTCAGAACGGCCATAAGTTCACCCCTAAAGATTGCATAATCTGTCATACCAAGGAAAATGGCGGTCGCAATAATTTGTGCTCCGATGTGACCGAAGCCTGCGCTACCTGCCATCCGACCAAACGCAACTATCAGGCACACCCGACAGATATTGTCCCCAAAACGCATTTACCTGGTGACATTTTGCTGGTCGAAGGCCTCTTTACCTGTGTTAGCTGCCATGATGTCCACCAGGGCAAGCGTAAGGCGGGCCGGGAGGCGGCCTATTTTTTGCGCCGGAATGTCTCGGGGAAACCTTTCTGTTTGATCTGTCATGATGTTGATGACAAAGGGCATCTTTTTATGGGCACCACCCATTCAGGTGCGTTTAAAGTCAATGACAATAGGGGCAGAATCGACGCGACAACGTTGTTATGCATTGAGTGCCATGATGATCGCATTGATTCGATGGATAAACAGCTTGGTGCGGGGTCATGGAACCATTTTTCCAGTCGCCTTGAGCATCCGATTGGCAGTGATTACCGCCAGAAGTACAACAAACAGCCCAAAGCTTTTACCCCACCAGAACTTCTTGACCCCAAAATCCAGCTGTTCGACGGAAAAATTGGTTGCGGGACCTGCCACGATCGTTTTTCTGGTCAACGCTACATGCTGGCAATGAATAATCAGGGGAGCAGATTATGTTTTTCTTGTCATCTCAAATGAGGATTTGTCTGCCATGAAGAAATTTCTACGCCGGAAATATATTGTTGATAAGGGCGTTTTCCAGACAAAATTCCTATTGCCCTTCGTTGGCTCCTGGTTTCTGGCTGCCGCCGTAGCGACCGTGTTTTTCAATTATATGGTGCAACGAAAGATCGAAAAACTTCTGTGGAAAGCCCACGTTACGGTTGCGACAACTGATCAGATTATTGGCCAGATTTTTTTCTACACCATAGGAATTACCTCGGTGCTGCTGTTTCTTTTGCTTGCGCTTTCGTGCTGGTTTACGCGCCAAAAGTCGAACGGGGTGACAATCCGAATGGTCAAAGATCTGGATGCGGTCGCTAAGGGTGATTTTTCCAAGAGAATTTGGCTACGAAAAAAAGATGTGTTCCAAGAGGTTGCTACCGTCCTTAATGGGTTTATTGCCGACAAACAATCTGAGTATAAAAGGTTGATAGCCGGTTTAGAGCAGCTTCAAGACACTGTCACTCATGCTGAGCTTGCTGAAGCCAAACAGCAGTTAACCGCGACGAAACTTGAACAGATCAAAGCGATTTTACAGGGATTACGTGGTGATTCAGAATAATGGGTTCGTTGCAGCAACCAAAAATGTTCCCGATGGTAAGCGAATAAGGCACTACAAGGCAGACCAGCAGGGTTACTATTTCAAAAGCTGGGTAAATGTATCCCGTTAGCTGAAAGCGAGAAAAGGGTATTTCTTCAGCTCTGTCAACTGAAGAATTGCAGAAAAGGGGTCACGACATGAATTCGAAGGAGGGTAATATGCAATCGGCAAAATCAATCAAGGAAACCCTGAAAACATCGTCTCAAGCCGTGGCGACGGACAAGGTGAGTTCCCAGCCACCACTGAGCCGGGGGAAAAGCCTGTGGCAGATCAAGGAATTACGGGTTCGCGAACGCGAGTTACAAAAACGGAATGCAACGCTCGTTCAAGCTCGTGACGCGCTAAAAGCCGCCAATCTTGCACTGGAGGCTTTCAATTACACCGTTGCTCACGACCTGCGCCAGTATTTGACGGCCATCAATGGCTGCTGCCAGGTTCTTCGCGAATTACACAGCGAGGACTTTTTGAAGAGCTCCCAAAATTATCTTGAAGAAATATATCAGGGAACCCTGGCGATGGATCGGCTTATTGACACTCTGCTTGAATTTTCTGTGGTAGAAAACGTTGACTTGTGTCGTCAAACTATCGATCTGAGCGCCATCGTCAAATTTCTGGTGACTAATCCAATCAGAACTATCGATGAGTACCGCGGGGTCTTTCACATCGCCCCGGGAATCTTGGTCGATGCTGATCCCAACTTATTGCAAATTGTCTTGAATAATCTCATTGGCAATGCTTGCAAATACGCGGGGAACCTTGAATCCACGGTGATCGAATTCGGCCTAACCTTCGTTGACGGAAAAAGGGCCTGCTTTGTCCGAGACAACGGACCAGGCTTCGATATGGCGTTGGCTGACAGGTTGTTTCTTCCTTTTCAGCGTCTTCGTGGCACGGTCGCCAAAGGTCACGGCATCGGGCTGGCGACCGTGAAAAGGATTATCACCCGCCATGGCGGCAGGGTATGGGCCGAGAGTCAAATCGGCAAGGGCGCAACCTTCTATTTCACGCTTGGTGAATGACGCGACGGCCGAAGCGGATTCAAGGGCGAAGGTGGTGCTATGATTAGGATCAACCCGGGAGGGGCTTGAGTTGATCTGTGACCAGGCGCTGTCAACGCCTGGTCATGCATAAAGAAAGGCCTGAAAAACGGATGAGCCGGATAAAAACCACGCGCTATCGCCTGAAAAATCTTGATTGCGGTTCATGTGCCGCCAAGATCGAGCGTGAGCTGCTAAAAACGGTCGGGGTTGAAGAGGCAACAGTCGATTTTGCCAGCCTCACCCTGCACCTGAAGGCGACCGATATTCCCAAGGCGCTGGCGGTCATCACGCGCATTGAACCCGCGGTGGTGGTCACACTGAAGACGGCCAGCGGTGGCGAACTGGAGAGCCACGCCCCCTCCACGGACAGCGCTTACCGTAAAGAACTGGTGTTTATTGGCATTGCGGCGATTATTCTCGTTGTTCAAATTGTGTTCGAAGAGCGGTTCCATGCTCTGGCCTGGCCCTGGGTGGAACATGTCATCGCCCTGAGCGCTTATCTGCTGGTCGGCTGGAATGTTCTGCTCGGCGCGGCGCGCACTCTTCGCCGCGGACAATGGTTTGATGAGAATGTGCTGATGGTGATCGCCACTGTCGGGGCCCTGGCGATCCACGCCCTTGCCGAGGCGGTCGGCGTCATGCTGTTTTTCAAGGTTGGTGAGTTACTTCAGAATTTGGCGGTTTCCAAATCGCGCCGCTCGGTGCGCGCTATTCTGGCCGCGCGGCCGGATCGGGCTCTGGTCAAGAGCGCGCGCGCTTGGGTCGAAAAAGACCCGGCGCAGGTCAATGTCGGTGACATCTTCTTGGTCAAACCGGGAGAGAAGGTTGCCCTGGACGGCGCGGTGGTGGCAGGCAACTCGTTACTCGACACCTCGCCCTTAACCGGCGAGTCGGTGCCGCTGCGGGTAGGGCCGGGCGCTGCGGTCATGGCCGGCACCATCAACTCCCATGCGGCCTTGGAGGTGCGGGCGACCAAACCTTTTGCCGCCTCCTCGATTGCGCGCGTGCTCGAGCTGGTGGAGAATGCCGCCACACGTAAAGCGGCCACCGAAAAATTCATCACCACCTTTGCCCGCTACTATACCCCGGCGGTGGTCGCCATAGCTGCGGCTATTGCCCTGGTGCCGCCGCTGGTTATGCATGACGCCCTTTTTTCGACCTGGATTTACCGCGCCCTGGTGCTGCTGGTGATTTCCTGCCCCTGCGCCTTGGTGATCAGTATCCCGCTCGGCTATTTCGGCGGCATCGGTCGCGCTTCGCACAATGGCATTCTGATCAAAGGCTCGATGTATATTGATGCCCTCGCCAAGGTCACAACGGTGGTGTTTGACAAGACCGGCACCCTGACCCGCGGCGTTTTCACGCTCGATCAGCTGGTGCCCGCTAACGGCTATTCGGCAAACGATCTGTTGCGTTACGCGGCGGCCGCGGAGCTGCATACCACCCACCCTATCGGCAAATCGATCCTTGAAGCCCTGCACGCTCGCGGGCTCGAACTCGACGCCTCCCAGGTTAGTGACCATGGGGCAATCCCCGGCAGAGGGGTCAGTGCGACCTACCAGGGCAAGAAAATCCTGGTCGGCAACGACTCCCTGTTGCATGAAAAAGGGATCGACCACACCCTGTGCGATTTCGACCGCAGCGTCGCCCATGTGATTGTCGATGATCAATATGCCGGCCATGTTTTGATTGGCGACCAGTTGAAACCCGATGCCCTGCAGGCGATGGCGCAGCTGCGTGCCACCGGCGTCAACAAACTGATCATGCTGACCGGAGATAACGAATGCACCGCCGCCGGGGTGGCCAATACTCTGGGTCTGGATGCCTTTCATGCCGGGCTGCTGCCGGAAGACAAGCTGCGGATTTTTGAGGAGCTCAGCGCCGATCATCCGCAGGATGAAAAGCTTGCCTTTGTTGGTGACGGCATCAATGACGCGCCGGTGCTCGCCCGGGCCGACGTCGGGATTGCCATGGGCGGGCTCGGCTCCGAGGCCGCGATAGAAACCGCCGATGTGGTGCTGATGACCGACGCGCCGCTAAAAATCGCCAAGGCGGTGATGATCGCCCGGGATACCCGGCGGATCGTGATGCAGAACATTGTCCTGGCCCTGTCAGTTAAGGGGATTTTTATGCTGCTCGGAGCCATAGGTATGGCCAGCATGTGGGCAGCGGTCTTCGCCGACGTCGGCACCGCCCTGCTCGCCCTGCTCAACGCCACCCGCACCCTGCGCGACCGCGCCTAGGATTCACTAACCCCTCAGCTTTCACTCCTTTTTGCTATAATTGTCGCGGTTCAGTTCCGCAGAACCGAGGCCCATCCACCGGTCGCGTGAATCCCTCCATGAACCAGGCGCGGGAGGGGGATCAGATACATCCAATTTCTTGATGAGCACTGATCTTCCGCCAAAAACGAAAACAGCACCAGGAGGGGTGGAAAATTGATCCTCATCAGCTATAATTTTAATGTTTCGGTGATATCCGTCGCGAAAGACGTTACACATAAACAACCTGATGAGCATCAATCTTCCATTGGCGACCCCGTAAATTCAGCCTCCCGGCCCCCTCTTTAATCTCAGCGGGGGTGAAAAGCCTCGCTGTTACTCAACTTTCAGGCTGCTGCGTGAGGGGAGACCAGCAGCGGAAGAGATGTGCTCATGAGGATAAACAATAAACGCAAAATCGGCGACCCTCAAAAAGAAGGCAAAATAATGTTACAGTAATATGAGTCTGTGCACGGGTAATTCTCTCCTCGCCGCTATTGTCACAATTTGCGTCCGGCGGCGACGAA
>JAACTI010000317.1 GCA_009993495.1 Deltaproteobacteria bacterium
AGCTGCAATTGAACCCCGGCACCGAGCTGACCGGCCAGCTCGGTTTTGCTGCCGTCCAACAGCAACAGCTGGTCAATGATCAGTTGGTCAACCTTGATTTTCGCCGCGCCTATGCCACCACCAAGATAAAGGGAAAAATAAGAATTTGTCGGATAAACAACATAAGAACTGAGCATCAGGCTTTGCACCTGTAGATCACCAGCGGCGGAGAAGCTTCCATCGCTGAAATGGGCCTGATCAAAGCTGGATTTCTGTTGAAAATACGTCAGTTCAATACGCCCCCTGCCGAGTAGACTGTCCGGCGGCAGATCGTATCCCAGGCTGCCAACTAAATTTTCCGGCAGATCCGTATCCAGGGTATAGCGCCCGAGGTCATCCTTGGCAGTGACCTCTTTATCCACCGCTGCGCCGTAATAAAATCCGGTGTAAAATCCCTGGTGCTGTGCCGCACCAACCGCGCCGGCCAGAACCAGCAGAACAAAACTCAGCGTCAGTAGAAATACGCGCAATAAATTCATGCTATTTACCTTTCTGTGCGCCATCAAATGATGCAGCACTTCTGTGCTTTTATCGGGCCGGGCCTTAGCGAACGGCTCATTCGAAAGTGCTGCTGAAATCAAGTCCTTCAAGGTTCTGATCGATAACCTCAACTGCAACCGGGCTCCCAATCAGCGGGTAACGACCACAGGCCTCGCCCGCATCACAGAGCTGACCATCGTTATCCAGATCAGAGCTGGCCACCAATAGATAGAAACCTCTCTCAACCACCGGAAAGTGGTAAGGATAGTTTGAAGATACCGGGTCAAAACTGACCTGCAAACGATAACGAGGAACCTCGGTTTGGGCATCAAGCAAGGCAATGGTCTGCGGGCCAATATCGCCGACAACGACCGGTGCCGCCACCTGCATCTTGATCGCCAAGGTGTAACTTCCAGCAACATCCGTCTCAAAGGTAATCTCTGCCGTATAGCTGCCCGCCGCCAGGCCGGAACGGTCAATCTCAACCAGATAGTCGCCCAACCCGCTAGCTGCCGGTGTTTCATTGCCCAGGGTGACAGCAGAAATCCAGGGCGCGGTGAAAGTGACCTGGGTCAGATTCAGATTGCCCGAGCCCGCATTGGTCAGAGTCAGGTTTTGGGTCTGGCTGGTGGTGCCAAAGTCTAAAACCCGCGGAGAAAAAAACAGCACCGCAGGCAGCACCGGATTTCCGGCGTGGTCAAAGGCCGTCAGCAGGGCCTGGTTGGCGTCAATCAAACCATAGCCGAAATCATCATTACGGATGGTCGCGCCATCATTGCCCGAATCTTCGGTCAGCAAACCCGCAGCCAGCAGAACATCAAAATCCGCCGGGGTCAAAGCCGGATCAGCCGCCAGCATCAGGCCGATCACGCCCGATACATGGGGAGCCGCCATGGATGTTCCGGCATAAACATCATAATTATACGTCACCGGACTAGTCAGGTCATTGCCACTGGTACTGAGCACGCCATCAGGATAGTCGTCCGCGTTCAGGTTGGTGGTTGTGTCACCGCCGGGGGCGGCAAGATCGATGGTTGCACCACGATTGGAATATGACGCCCGATTTTTATTGAAATCGACGGCACTGACCGATAACACCCCCGGGTAACCCGCCGGATAAACCACCGCAGTACTGCCATCATTGCCCGCCGAGGCCACCAGAAAAACTCCGGCAGCACGAACCTGCGTGAACAACTCCTGCTCGGCCTGGGAGAACCCCTCGCCTCCAAGGCTCAGATTAATGATATTGGCGTGACGGGGAGGCAGGGTCGCCGAATCATTTGCAAGGCCAGCAGCGTAACTGACGCCCTGCATGATATCCCAGCTGGTTGCTCCGTTCCGACCGAATACGCGCACCGGCATAATTTTCGATTGCCAATCAATACCGGCGATCCCCTGACCATTATTGGCCAGAGCCCCGATAATCCCGGCAACATGGGTGCCATGAAAAAAGCTCAAACCGCCGGTGAGACTGTTGTCGCCCGGATCCTGGGGGTCAGGATCAATACCATCACCATCATCGGAATTGGTGACATCCGCAACAAAATCGTAACCGGCACAGTCGTCGCTGGCAAGGCACAAGCGCCCCGCCAGATCGGGGTGATCAAAAAGTACACCCGTGTCAACCACCGCGATAACCGCATCCGAAACCGCTGCCGCCTGCTCCCAGGCTTGAGGCAGATTGATCTGGGCCAGGTTCCACTGCGACGGATAGAGCTCATCGTTCGGTACCAGCAGGGGGCGCCGCAGGTAGTTTAAATCGACACTGAGCACATCGGGCTCTCGCTGCAGGCGCTTCAACTCATCGAGGGTCGCACGCTTGGCCTGGAGCAAAGTTTCTGCCGAATCAGCAGCGGCCGCAAGGCGGATTCCGGCCTGAGTTTGACCAGAGTCAAGTTGAAACAGAGCCGAAGCCCCCGCACCACCGGCCCGCAATTTCAGACCCAAATCCTCGGCACGGTGAACCAGGGTTGCCGAACCCTGACCAGCCGCTGCGGTGGAAACCTGAGGGCGAAACTTAACAATCAGTTCGCCGGGCACAAAAGCTTGTTCAATTCGCGCCGCCGCCGGCAGGCTCGCCACGGAAGCATCACTGGTGGTCAAGCGATAATTCGACCCGCCGGTGATGGCCTTAACCTGCAAAAAATAGTCGCCAGCCACCTGCACGGCAATGACTTCTGTTTGTGCCTTGCTCTCCGACGATTGCATGGCTGAAAGACCACTATCAAACAGAAAAAGATCAATATCAGGGTTGTCGAGGTTGGTTGCATTGCCGTCGTGATCGGCAATCTGCAAAGAAATCGTCTGTCCAGCGGACAAGACCAGCCGGTACCAGTCCTGCTCATCGGCACTGGTGGCGAAACGATCACCGCTCACCCCGGTTGGCTCTGCCGTTACATAGCCGCCTAAAGAAACCGGAAGTTCAAGTTGTTGCGCGCGGGCAGAAGAATCATTCGAGACCAGATTCTGGGCGGGATTGTTGGTATCGCCATCAATCCGGCTAGGGGCCAGAGCAGTCACTGCCCCACTCACACTGAAGAAATAGAGTGGCCGCGTCGGGCGATCTTCGCCGCAGCCAAACAAAAAGAAAAACAACAGGGAAGCAGCGAGGCAGGGGATGCGATATTTTGCCAATATGTGCATCATATTCACCTTTAAATGGAGGGAAAACCCTTAAATTTCAGTGTCGAGGCGCAGGGAAATTCTGGCAACCACGTTGGCTTAAATTCTTTAATTTAAGCAAATCACAAACGCACGGGCAAAGGATTATGCAACGCGCAGGCCGATGATTGATTTTGACATAGAATCCTCGGCAAAATCGACCTCGGATACAGAGTTGCGCACACTTTCGTTCTATGAACCCCTGAAACAAAACGAACGGCAAGCTACACTCTTGGGCGTAAAACGGCCAAAAGAAGGAGGCCAGCCCCAACCCCCAGAGCATTATATCCCAGATCATAAAGACTAGCCTGACGGCTGGGGGTCAACAACTGGGCGACCTCGAACAACAAGCCAATCCCAAGGGCCAGCAGTGCGGTCTGCCACCAACACAGTCGCCAGCTGAAAGCCATGGTCAGCAGCAGGGTCGCATAAGCGAGCAGATGACCAAAGTTAGAAAAGCGCTGGGTATCGGATTTATACCACACCTTGACCCCGAGAAATTCTTTACAAAAATCGGCGTAGCCCTGACTTAGGATTTTTTCCGGCATCAAGGAAAAAAATGCCAGCACGCCCATCAGGATCAGGGGATAAACCATTTTCGTCTTCACGCAAACAGGATCCAGTGTCAGGTGTCAGAGACAAATCATCAATACACCAGGGGCCAGAGAATCAAAAAAACCGTACGATAAAATTAACTGAAAGATTAGCAGGTTCGCACAAGAATAGACAACAGATACCCCCCAAATGCATAAAAAATCCGGTCAGAAGAGGATCAGACGTTCTAACGGGAGCGCCTGCACACCCGATTCGCTTGTGCGTTTGGTCAGCTCCTATTCATAGTGCGTCCACATACGGAGTACCTTCACCGTATGAAAATCCTCGAGAACCTGATAGACAAGTCGATGTTTGATGTTGATACGACGCGAGTAAGCACCCGTCAGGTCGCCAACGAGCTTTTCGTATGGCGGTGGATTTTGAAAGGGATTCGCTGCAAGGATGTCGAGCAATTGCTGTGCATTTTGTTTCAACCCAGAAGTGGCA
>JAACTI010000109.1 GCA_009993495.1 Deltaproteobacteria bacterium
CCCTATGATGTTGTTGGTAAGTTCGGAGCAGGCAAGGTATTGCTCAAACCAGCCTCTGAAGGTACGGGTGTGATTGCCGGTGGTGCGGTCAGGCCTGTTCTTGAGGCTGTTGGCATTCATAATATTTTGACGAAATGTCTTGGCTCGAACAATCCCCACAACGTGGTCAAGGCGACCTTTGATGCATTGAAAATGCTCAAGAGCCCGGCAGAAATAAGGGCACGTCGCGGCTTGGCCGATTAATTTCTGGAATATATAAGGAGATTAGCCATGACGGCTGAACTGAAAATTACATTGAAAAAAAGCCCGATTGGACGAGCAGCCTATTTTGGCAAGGTGCTTAAAGGGCTGGGTTTGAACAAATTACAACAAACCGTCTGCCTAAAAGATACTCCCGAAATTCGCGGGATGATTCGTAAGGTTGATCATATGGTTGTTGTTGAGGACTGAATTCATAGAGGATTTCACCATGGATCTGAGTAATCTGCAACCGGCTCCCGGTTCAACAAAAAATAGAAAACGTCTTGGACGTGGCCCAGGTTCGGGTCATGGTAAAACCGCCGGCAAGGGGCATAAGGGCCAGAAAGCCCGGAGTGGTGGCAGCATTAAACCCGGCTTTGAAGGCGGTCAAATGCCATTACAGCGTCGTTTGCCCAAGCGTGGTTTCTCGCCTTTGACACGTAAAGAATATGCCCTGGTCAATCTGGGCGCCTTGGAAAATTTTGAACCGGGGAGTGTTATTGATCTTGAGGCTTATGTGAATTCGGGTCTGGTTGGTCAAATGCACGACGGAATTAAAATTCTTGCGCGGGGTGAGTTAACCAAATCTCTAACCGTACAGGCCCACAAATTCAGCAAAGCGGCCCAGAGCAAAATTGAAGCTGCTGGTGGCAAGGCTGAGGTGATTTAACGTGTGGAGCACACTGCAGAATATCTTTAATATTCCCGAACTGAGACGCCGTATCCTTTTCACTTTAGGTATGCTGGCGGTTTATCGCGTGGGGTGCCATATTCCGACGCCAGGGATCGATGCTCAGGTGCTGGCCAAATTTTTTGAGGGGACCGAAGGCACCTTGTTAGGAATGGTGAGTGCTTTTACCGGCGGGGCTCTCGAGCGCATGACGGTTTTTGCTCTCGGGATCATGCCCTATATCAGTTCTTCGATTATTTTGCAGTTATTGACGGTGGTTTTTGAACCGATTGAAAAACTCTCTAAAGAGGGAGAGCAAGGTAAACGCAAGATCACGCAATATACGCGCTATGGTACGATCGTTCTTGCCATTATTCAAGGTGCGGGTATCGCAGTTGGTCTGCAGACCATGGTCGGCCCGGCCGGAGAACCGGTCGTGCCCAACCCTGGTACCGGTTTTGTTCTGATGACTATTATTACCTTGACCGCGGGCACGGCTTTTATCATGTGGTTGGGGGAGCAGATTACCGAACGTGGCATAGGGAATGGCATTTCCTTGATTATTTTCGCTGGAATTGTCGCCGGAACTCCTGCCGCAATTATCAATTCATTGCGTTTACTTGACACTGGTGCCATAACTCCGACGATTATGTTGTTTATTTTAGCTTTGATGTTGCTGGTGGTTGCGGCAATTGTCTTTATGGAACGTGCACAGCGTCGCGTGCCGATTCATTACGCTAAACGGGTCGTCGGTATGCGTAACATGGGCGGCCAAGCCAGCCATTTGCCGCTTAAAATCAACATGGCGGGAGTTATTCCGCCGATTTTCGCCAGTTCAATTATCATGTTCCCGGCAACGGTCGCCAATCTGATTGATGTTCCTTGGGTTCAATCCGTCGCTGCGGTCATGACCCCCGGCCACTGGATTTACAATATTTTTTATATTGCATTTATTGTCTTCTTCTGCTACTTCTACACGGCTGTGACCTTCAACCCGGTCAACGTCGCAGAAAATGTTAAAAACCAGGGTGGTTATGTGCCTGGTATCCGTCCTGGCAAGGAAACAGCCGATTATCTGGATATGGTACTTGGTCGTTTGACCTTTGCCGGCGCCATTTATGTTTCAGCTGTTTGTGTCCTGCCGACATTTTTGATCAGTCAATTTAACGTGCCTTTTTTCTTCGGTGGTACCTCATTGCTGATTGTTGTCGGTGTCGGTATGGATACGTCGTCGCAGATTGAGGCGCATTTGATTTCGCGTTCCTATGAAGGATTCATGAAAGGTGTGACCCTGAAAGGGCGTCACGGCTGATTGAGGTTTTTTGCTCATGAGACTGATACTTTTAGGCCCACCTGGGGCAGGTAAGGGCACTCAGGCGGCACAGCTGGTTGAAAGATACGGGATCCCGCAAATTTCGACGGGTGATATGCTGCGCGCAGCAGTTCGCGCTCAGACTCCGATGGGTCTTGAAGCCAAAGCCTGTATGGATGCTGGTGCGTTGGTAACCGACGCTGTAGTTGTCGGCATTGTTCGTGAGCGTTTGCAACAGCAGGATTGTGCCCAAGGATTCATCCTTGATGGTTTCCCGCGCACAATTCCGCAGGCTGAGGCCTTAAAAGGAACTTTGACTGCGCTTGAAATGCCCCTGGATGCGGTTGTTTCTCTCCAGGTAGAAACCAATGCCTTGGTTGAACGACTCACAGGGCGTCGTACTTGTCGTAATTGCGGTCGTGGCTACCATATACGTTTCGACGCTCCCGCTAAAGAGGGTGTCTGTGACGCTTGTGCTGGAGACCTTTTTCAGCGGGACGATGACCAAGCAGAAACTATCCGTCATCGTCTGGAAGTTTATCACCAGCAGACGGCACCATTGGAAGATTTTTATCAGGCGGAATCTCTGCTGAAAAAAGTCGATGGCATGGCCCCTATTGCAGTCGTACAGCAGCAGATTACTGCCCTGTTACAGGTTATTTGAATTGATTTCTGTTAAATCTCGCGCAGAGCTGGAAAAGATGCGGACATCCGGGCGGATGGTTGCGGAAGTTCTGGCGCTGTTGAAGGAAAAGACCTTGCCGGGTGTTACCACCCTGGAACTGGATCAGATTGCCGAACAAGAATGTCGACGCTTAAAAGTTAAGCCGGCATTTAAAGGCTATGGAGGCTTCCCCTTTACCATCTGTGCTTCACCAAATGATCGTGTTGTGCATGGTTTTCCGAACCAGGTGCCGTTGCAGGATGGCGACATTATCAGTATTGATTTTGGTTTGATTGCCAATGGCTTTTACGGCGATTCCGCCTATACCTTGGCGGTTGGGCGGGTCAGTCCGGCAGTAAAAAAGCTGCTGGAAATTACTGCGGCGGCTTTGGCGGATGGAATTTCTGCTGCGGTCAGCCAAGGTCGCTTAACTGACATCTCACATGCGGTACAGACACGCGCTGAACAGCATGGTTATGGTGTTGTGCGTGATTTTGTTGGTCACGGAATAGGGCGCGCGCTTCACGAAGACCCGCAGATTCCTAATTTTGGAGCTGCCGGACAGGGGCCGAAGCTCAAGCCTGGCATGACTCTCGCGGTTGAACCCATGATAAATGCGGGGAAAGCGCAGGTTCGTTTGCTGGATGATGGATGGACAGCCGTCACTCAGGATGGCAGTTTGTCGGCACATTTTGAGCACACAATTGCGATCACGGAAAATGGTCCGGAAATACTGACCCGGTTATAATTTTTCAGTTATTACTGCAGTTTTATTCGTAGCATAGAATGAAAAGGATCAACGATTATGAAGGTTAGATCTTCGGTAAAAACAATTTGTGACAAATGCAAAGTAATTAAGCGAAAAGGGGTTGTGCGGATTATCTGCGAAAATCCCAAGCATAAGCAAAGACAGGGATAACCCCGGGAGGACAGGACATTGGCACGTATTGCTGGAGTCGATTTACCGCGAAATAAGCGGATTGAAGTCGCGATGACATATATCTATGGGATTGGTCGTGCTTCTTCACAAAAGATCCTTGCAACTGCGGGTGTAGATCAGAATACCCGCACAGATAATCTGACTGAAGCCGAATTGGCAAAAATTCGTGAGGTTATCGATGCACACTATCGGATCGAAGGTGATCTTCGGCGTGAAGTCACCACCAATATCAAGCGTTTAATGGATTTAGGCTGTTACCGCGGTCTTCGTCATCGTAAAGGGTTGCCTTGTCGCGGTCAAAAGACCAAAACAAATGCCCGTACTCGTAAAGGCCCCAAGAAAACTGTGGCCGGTAAGAAAAAGTAGGCAGGAGATAACATGGCCAAGTCTGGTAAAAAAGTTGTCAGGAAGAAAGTTGAAAAAAAGAATATTGCACGCGGTGTCGCGCATATTCAGTCGACTTTCAATAACACTATCGTTTCGATCTGTGATCCTGCCGGGAATCTAATTGCCTGGTCGACTTCAGGAGCGAAGGGTTTCAAGGGGTCGCGTAAAAGTACTCCTTTTGCCGCGCAGATGGCGGCAGAAGATGCTGCCATAAAGGCAAAAGAACATGGTATGCGATCAGTCGAAGCGTATGTCAAGGGACCTGGCAGTGGTCGTGAGTCGGCTTTGCGCGCTCTTTCCCTCGCAGGCCTGACGGTAACTATGATTAAAGACGTTACCCCTGTTCCCCATAACGGTTGTCGTCCGCCGAAACGTCGTCGCGTTTAAGCGGTAAGGAGGAAGAAAGTTGGCTAGGTATTCCGGAGCTGTCTGCCGTCAGTGCAGAAGAGAAAATGCGAAACTGTTCCTTAAGGGGGACAGGTGCTACACCGATAAATGTGCCGTCGAACGGCGTAATTACGCCCCTGGTCAACACGGCCAGCGTCGTACAAAAGTGTCTGAGTACGGTGTTCAGTTGCGCGAAAAACAAAAAGTTAAACGTACCTATGGTTTGCAGGAAAAACAATTCAAACTCTGTTTTTTCAAGGCTGATCGTATGCGTGGCGTTACGGGTGAAAACCTGCTGCAACTTCTTGAGCGCCGCCTCGACAGTACCGTTTACCGTCTTGGTTTTACCGCTTCACGCGCCCAGGCACGTACCTTGGTTCGCCATGGACATTTTTTGGTCAATGGGCAAAAGGTAAATATTCCTTCCTATTCCGTCCGTCCCGGCGAAGTGATTGAATTACGGCAGAAAAGCCGTGAAATCAAATCATTTAATGATGCGCTTGATAGTGTGATGCGTCGCGGCGTTCCCTCGTGGGTCGAGCTTGATCGTGCTGCCTTCAAGGGCACCATTAAAGCACTGCCGGTTCGTGATGAACTGACTACGCCGGAGTTCCAGGAACAACTGATTGTTGAACTTTATTCTAAGTAACAGTCAGTCCCCCATGATAGTCCTGAGAGGGAGTTTATCTTATGTATAAAAACTGGAGAGATCTGATCAAACCTTCGCGTTTGCAGATCGATGCAGATACACTGTCTCAGTCTTACGGAAAATTCGTTGCCGAACCCCTGGAACGGGGGTTTGGAACAACCCTGGGCAATTCACTGCGCCGGATTCTGCTGTCGTCCTTACAGGGTGCCGCTATTACCACCATGCGCATTAAGGATGTTCAGCATGAATTTTCGAGCGTGCCTGGTGTCACTGAAGACGTTACCGATATTTTGCTGAATCTCAAAGGGGTTAAAGTTCGTCTCCATGGCCACGATGTTCGCAATGTCCGCATTGTGAAAAAGGGTGCTGGGGCCGTAAAGGCCGGCGATATTATTACCGACTCCAATGTCGAAATTCTCAACCCGGATCATCACATTGCCACCTGTGGCAAGGAAGCTGATTTGGAAATTGATATGACGGTTGCTCTTGGTAAGGGCTATGTCCCTTCGGAGCGGAATCGCACGGATGAATCGCCCGTTGGCACCATCGCCCTGGATGCGATTTTTTCGCCGATTCAGAAGGTGAATTTTACCGTTTCCAATGCGCGCGTTGGTCAAATGACCGATTTCGATAAATTGACCCTCGAAATTTTTACCGATGAAAGTGTCCGTCCTGATGATGCTTTGGCCTATGCGGCAAAAATTCTCAAGGAGCAGATTCAGGTTTTCATCAACTTCGATGAGTCAGAAGAGCCTCAGGTTGAAGAAAGTTTTACGGAAACGTCTCGTATCAATGAGAACTTGTACCGCTCCGTTGAAGAACTGGAATTGTCGGTACGCAGCGCAAACTGCCTGAAAAATGCTCAGATTAACCTGATCGGTGAGTTGGTGCAGCGCTCAGAATCTGAAATGCTTAAAACTCAGAATTTTGGGCGTAAATCCTTGAATGAAATCAAGGACATTCTCACTGAAATGGGTTTAGGGCTTGGTATGAAAATTGACGGATTTCCCGACCCGGAGTACCTCAAATTGATCCGTCAGGGACAAGATGAAGAATAAGCTTCCCCTGGTAGAAGCCTAGAAAGGATATAAGTAATGCGTCACAATAATATCGGCAGACGCCTGGGGCGTGCACCTTCACACCGTAATCATATGATGCGCAACATGGTGATGTCGTTTTTGGAGCACGGCAGAATTACCACAACTCTTACCCGAGCCAAGGAATTGCGGCGTCTGGCTGAGCGCATGATTACTCTTGGTAAGAGAGCTGATTTGAACTCACGGCGTCAGGTTCTTAAAACCCTGCAAGATCGCAAGGTTGTTGGGCATTTGTTCGAAGTTTTGGCTCCGCGCTATGCCGAACGTGCCGGCGGTTACACGCGGATTATTCGTTTAAATTCGCGCCTAGGCGATAACGCGCCTATGTGTATTATTGAGCTTGTCGAAGAAGAGTTGACTCCCAAACAGAAGTCGGCGCGTCCTGTGGCTGAGAAACTCCCGGCCGCGGTTGTTGAACAGGATTCCGCACCGGTTGCCACGGATGTTGCTGAAGGTGAGACGGCTGCCAGTGAAGATACCGTCGAAAACACAGAGCCAAAAGCCGCAGAGTAATTCTTACGCTTTTAGTGGTTGATCTCGCGAGGCAGAAGGTACCAACTTTCTGCCTCGTTTTTTTTGCGTCGATCCCTTATCCGTAGGCAGACTTCAGGGCCGCCATGGCACGGATATGTGCCGCCAGAAGGGCAACGGCTAGATCCGGGGACGGATGCATGCGGCTCCTGGCGTGGAATCTCGGACTCTTTTTCTATGGCGCGGTACCGTTACTTTTTTCGCCGACGTGGGAGGTTCTCTTCCTTGGAATTTTCCTGTGTCTGCCCGGAGCTATGAGTTGTGGGTTCTCAGCCCAACAGCAGTCATGCGATTGTCTTGCGTCAGATCATTTACGGTGAATCTGACCTGATCGTTTCTATGCTCAGCGCTGAACACGGGATTATTCGCGGCTTCGCTCACGGTGGCCGCCGCAGTGTCAAACGCTTCGGGAGCGCCCTTGCACCCTTCTCTTCCATTGATGTGCGTTGGCAAGCTTCACGCTCTGATCTCTTGACCTTTCTCGATGCCGATCTGTGTTGTGCACGGGAGGCTCTTCGTCATTCAGCTTTACGCCTGGGGTTGGCCTATTATGGTGTCGAGCTCCTGGAAATGTTACTAAATCCCGGCGAGAGTCAGCCGCATTTCTTTCGGTTGTTGCAGGGGTATCTCGATGCCTTGGCCGAAGATCAAAACCCCCGTCAGGCACGCTTGCTGTTTGAATTGCGTCTGGTACAGCAACTGGGGTACATTCCGCATCTACTCCATTGCAGTGACTGTTTTGTGCAGTTTAACCACACGCCGGTTGCGTTTGATCCTGCCCGCGGCGGCAGCCTTTGCCCTGCCTGTGCCAAAGACACTCAGACCTTACACGTTGCCTTAGGAACCCTGGGCAGCCTGTCGCGTGCGTTGCACACGGAAATCGGCTTATTCCGCGGTTTCAAATTGGGAGAGCGCACCTTGGATGAAGGGGCTATGATCTTGGCTCAGGTTCTGACGAATATCCTGCCACGGCAGAGCAAATCATTGCGTTTTCTGGCCCAGATAACAAGCTTCGACGCGTCTTGACATCCCTCTGGTCGGGGGCTAAACTGCCCGAACTTTGGCGCTCTGGCCGACTTTTTTCAATATATATGGAGGAATTGTGACTTTTCAGGATTTGATTCTCTCGTTACAGAATTACTGGGCGAGTAAGGGCTGCGTTATCCAGCAGCCTTATGATATGGAAAAAGGCGCTGGAACCTTTAATCCCGCCACTTTTCTGCGCGTGTTGGGCCCCGAACCTTGGAAGGTGGCCTATGTTGAACCTTCGCGTCGTCCTACGGATGGCCGCTATGGTGAAAATCCCAATCGCTTGCAGCACTACTACCAGTTTCAGGTGATTCTCAAACCCGCCCCATTGGAGATACAGGATCTTTACCTCGATTCATTGCGCAGTTTCGGCATTGATCCCCTGGCCCATGATATTCGTTTTGTCGAGGACGACTGGGAGTCACCAACCCTGGGAGCCTGGGGGTTGGGATGGGAGGTTTGGCTCGATGGCATGGAAATTACCCAGTTCACCTATTTCCAGCAAGCCGGTGGCATAGATCTGAAACCGGTGTCAGGGGAAATCACCTATGGGATTGAGCGGATTGCCATGTACATTCAAGGGGTTGACAACGTTTACGATCTTGAATGGGTCCAGGGCATCAAATATGGCGACATCCATCATCAGACCGAGGTCGAATACTCGCATTACAATTTTGAAGAGGCCGATACCGACATGCTTTTTCAGTTGTTTCATATGTATGAAAAAGAGTGTATCCGGCTGGCGGAAAAAGAGCTGGTTTTCCCCGCTTACGATTTTGTCCTTAAAGGATCTCATGCCTTTAATTTGCTCGATGCACGCAGCGCCATCTCTGTGACGGAGCGCGCCGGGTATATTGGTCGGGTGCGTAATCTGGCGCGCATCTGTGCTGAAGGTTATGTCAAGCAGCGCGAAAAACTCGGTTTCCCCCTGATTAAACAGGGCTGAGATTTTCATCCCTCTTTGGTGTTTTGTATCGGGTTAGCCACGGGCTACCCGCAGGAGAATAGGTATGTCTGCAGAACTTTTTTTAGAAATCGGTACCGAAGAAATTCCTGCTGGATTTATTCCCAAGGCTCTGGCAGATATGCAGCGGCTGCTGTGTCAAGAGCTGGAGCAGGCGCGCATCCCCCACGGCAAGGTTCAAACCTTTGCTACGCCGCGCCGTCTTTGCATTGTTGTCGCCGAGGTTGCCACTCATCAGCAGCGCCAAGAGCTTGAGATTACTGGGCCACCGGCACGCATTGCTTTTGATGCCGAGGGCAAACCGACCAAGGCTGCCGAAGGTTTCGCCCGCACCAACGGGGTCGAGCTCGCTGAGGTGCAAACGATTGAAACACCCAAAGGCGCTTACCTTTATATCTCAAAAGTCATCGAAGGGAACGAGACCCGTGAAGAGTTACCACGCATCCTCGAAACTCTGATCTCAACAATTCCCTTTCGTAAATCCATGCGTTGGAAAGACCTGGAGGTGCGTTTTGCCCGCCCGATTCACTGGATTGTTGCGCTCTACGCCGGTCAACTCGTGCCTTTGACCTTCGGTGATTTGCACAGCGATAAATTTTCGCGGGGCCACAGATTTATGGCCCCGGAACCTTTTGAAGTGACGGGCTTGGCTGATTATCTGGTCAAGGCTGAGGCACAACATGTTATTCCCCAAGTTGAAAAACGTCGCGAGCTGATAAGAGCGCAATTGGCCCTGCTGGCGCAGCAGTTGGGTGGACGCATTAACCCCGATCCCGAACTTTTAGAAGAAGTCAGTTATCTGGTCGAAACTCCCCAGGCCCTGGCGGGCAACATTGAAGCGCGTTTTCTGGCACTGCCCCCTGAATTGTTGATTACCAGCATGCGCGAGCACCAGCGTTATTTTACTTTACTTGATAAGCAGGGGAATTTGTTGCCCCATTTCATTACGATTGCTAATACCCTGGCAAGTGATCCCCGGGTCGTCATCGCCGGTAATGAGCGAGTGTTGCGGGCGCGCTTGTCCGATGCCATGTTCTTCTGGCAAGAGGATCAGAAAAACAGCCTCGAATCTCGGCTGGAGTCGCTGAAAAAGGTGGTTTATCAGGCGAAACTCGGTACCAGCTATGAGAAGATTGAACGCTTCAGAACTTTGGCGGTCGAAATCGCTACGCAGCTTAATCCTCAAATCAAAAGCCTGGTCGAACGTGCTGCCACCCTGGCCAAGTGCGATCTGGAAACCGGAATGGTCTACGAATTCCCTGAATTGCAGGGGGTGATGGGGCGCGAGTATGCCAAACGCGATCAGGAAGACCCGCGGGTTGCCAAGGCAATTTTTGAACATTATCTGCCAACCCAGGCCGGCGGCGAGCTGCCATCCGATGATGTCGGTGCCTTTGTTTCCCTGGCCGATAAAATTGACACTCTCTGCGGGTGTTTCTCCGTGGGACTGATCCCCACCGGCACCGCTGATCCCTACGCCTTGCGCCGTGCGGCCATTGGCATTCTGGCAATTCTCCTCGACCGCGGCTATGCCCTTGCCATTCCTCAGCTCGTTGAGCGCAGTGTTGATTTACTCGCCACCAAAGCCGATCGCCCACTGCCGGAGGTCAAGACCGCAGTGGTCGAGTTTGTTCGTCAACGCCTGATCAATATGCTCACCGCCCGGGGCTACCCGGCTGATGTGGTTGACGCCGTGCTGGCTGCCCGTTTTGATGAGCCGGTCGATGCGCTGGCGAGGGTTAAGGCCTTGACGGAACTTAAGGGTCGTGACGATTTTGATGCTCTGGTGGGTGCATTCAAGCGCGTGGTCAATATTATTAAAGGTGGCGTTAATCAGGTGGTTGAACCGCAGCTGTTCGAGGCCGCATGTGAAGAGCAACTTCACCAGCAATTAATTAAAGTCGCGGACACCTTGAGACCGCAGATAGCAGCACGTGAATACGGCGCGGGTTTGACAAGGATTGCGGCACTGCGTCCGGTGGTGGATGATTTTTTTGACGGCGTCATGATTATGGCGGATAATCCCCGGGTGCGGAATAACCGCCTGGCGCTACTGACTGCGGTTGCAAACCTTTTTACCGATATTGCCGATTTTTCACGGATCAGCGCCTGATTACAGTAATTTCAGCTCGGTTTTGATGGCCGGATGCTGGTTGTCTACCAAAAGGCTACACCCATGATTTCTGGGTTCACGACTCATCTTGAAGGAGCTCTGTTCCTCACCGGTGGTGAAATCCCTCTGTTCATGGTTTGTGACCGTCTGGCTGATAGCAGTTCATTCCGGCTTTTTTATTGACGGACGAGACCCAACAACAAGGAGCAAGATCATGGCAAAGTATGTGTATTTTTTTGGCGACGGGCAGGCCGAAGGTTCGGGAGCAATGCGCAATCTGCTGGGGGGCAAGGGTGCCAATCTGGCCGAAATGACATCCATCGGGCTGCCGGTTCCTGCCGGTTTTACTCTCTCAACTGCAGTGTGCACCGCCTACTACGACAATAATCATCAGTATCCGGCCGGGCTGGTCGAGGAGGTCGCCGAGCATCTGGCCCGGGTTGAAACTCTGATGGGAAAGAAGTTTGGTGATCGCAATAATCCGCTGCTGGTGTCGGTGCGTTCCGGAGCCCGGGCGTCCATGCCTGGCATGATGGATACCGTTCTCAACCTGGGGCTGAATGATCAAACGGTTGAAGGCATTATTGCCCAAAGTCGCGATCGGCGTTTTGCCTATGATTCCTACCGCCGCTTCATACAAATGTATGCCAATGTGGTGATGGGGATGCGCGGCGAAGTCCTTGAAGATTTACTCGAAGACCTCAAGCATCAACGCGGGGTTGACCTTGATACCCAGCTGTCGGCAGACGATCTCAAAGAGCTGGTGGCTCAGTTCAAGAATCAGATCCGCGAAACTCTTGGCCAACCTTTTCCTGATGACCCCCAGGCCCAGTTATGGGGGGCCATCAGTGCGGTTTTCGGTTCTTGGATGAACCCCCGCGCCAACACCTATCGCCGTTTGCACAATATACCCGCTTCCTGGGGGACTGCGGTGAACGTGCAGTCCATGGTCTTCGGCAACATGGGAGATGATTGTGCCACCGGAGTCGCCTTTACCCGAAATCCGGCCACCGGCGAAAAACTGTTTTTCGGTGAATTTCTTGTCAATGCCCAGGGCGAAGACGTGGTCGCTGGCATCCGCACCCCGCAGCCCATCAACAAGGCGGGGGGGGATGGTAGTTTGCCCTCCATGGAAGAGGTGATGCCCACAAGCTATGCCCAGCTGATGCAGATTCAGCAGACCCTGGAAAAGCATTACCGTGACATGCAGGATATCGAGTTTACCATCGAAAAGGGCAAGCTCTATATGCTGCAAACCCGCAACGGCAAACGGACGGCCCGCGCCGCCATCCGCATTGCCGTCGAGATGGTGAAAGAAGGTTTGATTAATGAAAATGAGGCGGTGCTGCGGGTTCAGCCTGAGCAACTCGATCAGTTGCTGCATCCATCCCTTGATCCGGCCGCCAAAAAACAGGTGATCGCCAAGGGCCTGCCCGCTTCGCCGGGGGCGGCCAGCGGCGAAGTGGTCTTCAGTGCCGATGAAGCCGAAACGGCGGCCAAAGAA
>JAACTI010000318.1 GCA_009993495.1 Deltaproteobacteria bacterium
CGGCAAGGATTTGAATTTTGAAATTGAGCTGGTGGAATTCGCCTGATTTTCGCTCTTGCCATCGAACGTAACCTCGGGCCGCAGGGGATTATCCCCTGCGGCCCGATTCTTCCACCGACAGCATTCTTCAACGACCCGCCGGATCATCGAGCAGCTCTTGTAACTTCACCAGCTTTTTTTCAATCGCGGTGTGGACTTGATCTTCACCAAGCATCCAGCTCAACTGCCCCACCATCAGTCGCACATCAGCCAGTTCGTCGATCAACTCACTGCGTCCAATTTTGCCCCGCTGAAAATGTTTGAGGGCCGCGATCAGTTCGGCGCATTCCTCCACCATTTGTTCATACTGAGCCTCTGCGCCCCATTTGGCGAGGGTGGCACGATAGATCGGTTGATACTCCATAGATTCTCCTGTCTGCGCGGGTTTTGACAAGCCGGATCGGGCTGCCTATACTCGACTGAGTTTAACCGATTGAGTAAAAAACATACATATTCGGCAGGAGACAATCATGCAGAACGGCGTTGAAGATTGGGCCAGCCGGTTCGAATTATTCGGCAAGGAAAACCTGGAAGAGATTCTGCACGAATTGGGGGTTGCCATTCAGACCCTGACCGGGCGTGGACATTGCCGGGTTTATCTCGAAGATCTCACCGAAGGGGCCCTCTGCTGCATGGCCGCCGTTGGCGGTGATCTTGAACGGGTGCGTCAAAGCACCTTTGCGATTAACGACGAAAGCTATCTGGTTTCGCGCGTCTACCAGCGACAACAGGAAACCAGCATTGAAAATCTGGCCGATTCGCCGGCAGACATGCCTGTGCCTGGTGCCCAGGGTGGGGGCAGCTATTTTCTACCCCTGGTGCGGCGTGGCCGCTCCATCGGCGTGATTTGTCTCGACCGTGGCCGTCCGGGCGAGTTTCCCTCCGCAGAGGTGCTGCAAAAACTGCGACGCCTGCTCACAGCGGTGGCGCCAATTCTTGATCGGGCACGGCGCTATCACCAACAAGTGTTACTATCGCGCCGGGTCGATGAGGCAAAAAAACGTGAAGCCGCCCTGTTTATGGTGCATTCTGCCGCCCGTCTGATTGAACGCGTCGCCCTGGCATCGGTGCTGGTGCCAACACCGTCTGAAATTGACGGTGAGCGTACCCTGCAAATACTCGCCTCTTATTCAAAGGAACCCGAAGCTAAGCGACTGTATGAACAAGAACGGCGCATCAATTTAAGCCCCGGCGGATCACTGCTGTCGCGTTTTATTGATCGTGCCGGGGTGATTTCCGACGACAGCTTGCTCATGCCCCTCTATGTTCCCGACCTGGCCGATCAATCCTTGCAGAAACAATATCTCACCGCCGAACTGGGCCTGCGCTCCCTCTATATGGTGCCACGCTTCGACAGCCGCACGCGCCGGGTCATCTGTCTGGTCAACTATTACACCAAAGACCGCTACCAGTTCACCCCTTTTGAACGCGGCTTACTTGAAGCCCACGCCGAAATGGCCCAACAGGTGGTTCAGCAGATCGGCGACGAGCACCTTGAGGTGCAGATTTTGTCCGAAATCAGTGACCTGCTGCAACAGCCATCGGAGGGTTTGCAGCCCTTCCTGCACCGAGTTCTCTCCAAAGCCACGCGCCTGATTGGCGCCGACACCGGCAGTATTGCCCTGGTGCGCGAGCTGGAGGGTGAGCGTTGGCTGATGGTTGAAGACGCCGACGGACAACTGATTGGCGCCAAAAGTAAGGAATGGATGAAAAAATTCATTCCGCCCATTCGCATTGGTGGCGAGGAATTACCCGTCGAACAGCGCAGCCTCACGGGTCTAGCCGCCGCAACCGGGCGCCCGGCGGTCATTGACAATACCCGCGACGAAACCCAACGGGATGGTTTTTATTCTGAGGTCACCGAGGCCGTGCGCAGCGAGCTGGCGGTACCCGCCATTTACGCCGGACAGGTGCTGGCGGTGATCTGTGTCGACAGCTTGCGCCCCAATTATTTTACCAATGAACATCGCCGGATTCTGCAAATCATCGAACGCATGATCAGTCGGCATCTTGCCAATCTCCAGCACATCGAACGCCTGACCGGCGAAATTGACCGTTTAAGCCAGGATGTCGACTACCGTGACCCCAGCGTTTCCTCTTATCGTTTGGGCAATATCATTGGCAATTCGCCCAAAACCCAGCAAATTATCGAAACCATTCAGCGTGTCAGCCCGGCCCTGTGCCAGCGCATCTCTCACTGGCAACGACAAACCACTCCCGACCAAACCGACATTCTCGGTCTGCCTTCGGTGCTCATTACCGGACGCACCGGCGCCGGCAAAGAATTTCTGTTCAACAATCTGTTTGCGCGCCTCAACGAACTTTACCGACAACGTCATCCCGGGCAATCCCTGCCCCTGAAAAAAAGCAATATCGCAGCCTACAGCGGCGAACTCACCTATTCCGAGCTTTTCGGCCACAAACGGGGAGCCTTTACCGGGGCCCACATTGATCGCCGCGGCATTCTCGAAGAGGCCGATGGCGGGGTGGTGTTTCTGGATGAAATTGGCGACGCCGACCCGAAAACCCAGGTGCAGCTGCTGCGTTTTCTCGACAGTGGTGAATTTGTCCGCCTGGGCGAAAACACCATGCGCCGTGCCCAGGTACTGCTGGTGGCCGGCACCAACCGCGATTTACGCCAGCTGATCGCAAGCGGGCAATTTCGCGAAGACCTGTATCATCGTTTATCCGAACTGATTATTCAGGTTCCAAGTCTCAACCAACGGCGTGAAGATATTCCCGATTTGGCCGTGCACTTTCTGGGGCGACTCGCCCAGGTTTATCGCCCCGACGAAGTTGCCGCCGGACGTGCACCACGACT
>JAACTI010000310.1 GCA_009993495.1 Deltaproteobacteria bacterium
CTTACCCAAAATTTCAGCCAAGGGTTTACCCGGAAAGCGCGTCGAAGCATAACGCGCCGGAATAATTGCGACAACAGACATAATAAAGCCCCTTAAATTTCCAGGTTTTCGATCCGTCGGGGCAGGCCTTGTGCCCGCCCGGGTTTTGCTTTTCGGTGGTTATTTACCGCCATTGGTTATTAACCATAACCTTTCGTTTTCATAAGCGGGCACCCCTTGTGGGTGCCCGGTTTTTTGCTTGTGCCCGACCATGCTCATCCTACAATAAAAACGGCCCGGCTCAACCTGGAAAAAAGTCGAGACGGGCCGTTTCAACGGCCTATCGCAAGATGACGTTGGTAAGCAACTATTTTTGAGCCGACCAATGACCATGCAGATTGCAATACTCACGCACCGTAAATTGAGAGGCCGTCACCACAAAAGTGGCCTCAGGCTTGGCGCCGGGCTTCAAAAACTGGGTATAAGCTTTGCCATCAGCGACAAGTTCAATCCACTCAATGTAATGCTCATCCTGCATCGGGTGGGCAACGCTACCAACCTGAACCTTGACCGTCGTGCCGGAAACCTCAATAACCGGCACATGTTTTTCGGTAGCGGCATCAGTCGTGTTTTCGTTCAACAGATCCATCGCCTGGCCACAGCAGGTCAGGGTTCCGGCAGCGGCATGAACAACTTCAACAATGTTTCCGCACAGAGCACACTTGTAAACTTCTAAATGTTTAGGCATGGGAGGTTCCTCCTTGATGGGGTTTACGCTCGGTTCAAAAATCAATCAAGCCACAGCTGCCGAGCAATAACTGTGCATTTTCGGCGATAAACACCAGACAATGATTACCGCCGGGGTTATTTTTACCTTTTCACGCCACGAGATGCAAGTCATTTGTCTCCGTTAGGGGTGAAGACTGCAACAGTTGGAACCACAAACGGCCCCGGGGCAATGACTACCAGACCGACTCACGCTGATAAATCAAATGTTTATTTCCTTTGAAGATACCGAAAGTTGCCTTAGCTTTGGGATTGTTGCCCTCCGGCAGGAGCCATTCCAAATTCAGCCCCGTCGCCTGAGATAAATCAAGTTCCAGATCAAGGCTGCCATCATGGCCGACGCCGGGGGCGCTTAAACTCAGGCTATTGCCTAAACCTGAGGTCAGGATTCCACTGCCAGACTTTGTCGTATCGCCCAAGAGCAAACTGCCCTGAAAATTGCTGAGCTGGAGAGAGGCCGAATCGTAAGGGGTGCAGCTATCGAGGGTGTTCGGCACAAAACCGCTTCCGTTGAAATATTCGGTCTGCGCCGGAATCGACAGTGGCCGGGTTTCCGGCCCGAAGGCATTCTGCAGCAGCATGCGTCCGTAACGGATCTCGGTCGCCGCAGGAGCGAAACTGCGCGGTACATCGGTCGCAACAATACCATCACTGTCGGTCATGCTGTTAACCGGCAGTTTGATGTCGCTGTTGATTGGTGCGACCAGGGCGTTGGTCTCACGGGTATAGACAAACTGATCCGCACTCAACCGGAAATTGAGGGTACCGTCATTATGTGCCGCCAGGGTGCCGGTTCCCGGTGACCAGGTCAGGTTGAGCAGATTTGTCCCATCGGCACCAAGGTTGGAAGCATCGCGGGTGACCGGCGGCATGGTAATTTGGAGCGGATCAGTCAGCTTGACGAAACCATCACGGTAATTAACCGTCGTATTGCCACTGCTGCCGACAGCGGTGATCAGCAGATCTGGGGAGTTGGCCCCATTGTAAGTGAAGGGTTGCCCAGAGTAGGTAAAGCCGCTGCAAGCATCTTCTAGTACACCGTTTTCGATGATCGCGGTTTCAAAATGATCGGGAGTAAAACGACCGATATTGGTTGAGGTTGCCGCCGGCAAGACACTGCCGAAATAGACCGATGGCGTCGCCGTAAAGGTGTAAACGCCCGCTTCTGACACAGATTGGGTATTGATGACATGCTCGCCGTTGTCGGCGGAGGCCATAGCGATGGAGGTTACGCCCAGGGAACCTGCCGACGAACCAAGGCTGTCCGGCGCAACCAGATTCTGGGAGATTGCGATAGTCCCAAGTTCAAAGTTGGGAGTGGTGGCATTGCCGGTGCAAAGATCAGTATCAGCAGCAGATTCCCAGCAAACGCCCTTGACCTTGAGGTTGAAGATTTCATCCACCTTCCGAAACACCGAACATGAGCTATCGCCGGTGGCACAATCAGCATTGGCATCGTCGGAAAAGACGCAAAGGCCGACCGGACGCGCGACAAAAGTTTCCGTGCCCACCAAGACCAGCCCGGCCTCTTCTGCCCCGACACCCTCGTAACGCGCATCCAGTTGTATCTGTCCCGCATCCGGGTAGTTCGTCGTAAAGTTGGCTGTCGCGCTGGCGTCGAAATTGAGCGCAATAGCAGTTCCCGGACTGCTCGTCGCAATATTCGTCCCGCTCAGCGATACCGGCTCCGTGCCGGTGGTCGGATTGACATAACTGCTCCAGAAATTGACGGTTTTTGTGACGTTGGCAAAGCCGCCTGCGGCAATGCAGTTTTGGCTGGTGTCATCCATGCGGACTGCTTGCATGGACACTCCGGGGGACGTTTGACAAGAGGTCAGATCGGGGACATCAAAGAGAAAGCCGCTATCATAAAAATCGATATCACAATCCCCGGCGACACCGGAATCATAACAGGTATAGCCATTGGTCGGCACAGGGTTGGGGTTACTCAGACCCAAGGTGAGCGTTGCTTGCGTTGTCTGGCGCAGTTCCACGGTTTGATGGCCGGTAAAGGTAAAAGTCTCTCCACCGACCCAGGTCGGTGGGTTGGCCGATGACGGCGTCATGGTGACCGCAACCGGGCTGGTCGCTTCGGTGCTACAAGCGACGTCGGCACAGGCGCGCAAGGTGATAGCGGCGGGCTGGCAGGTTAGACCTGTGCCGGTATGTTCAATACGGATATGATCGACATCGACACACGACTGACAACCAGGGCGGGTATAGTTCATCAAAGCCTGAACATCCATGGCACTGAGCACCTCAGGAACAATACGGATTTCATCGAGCAAACCTTGATAGACCTTCAGTTGACTTGTTCCGAAATAGAGATTGCCGAGATACAAATTGGAATTATAATCCGGGATCGTCGTCGATGATTCAGAGGCTGTTGTGTCCAGATTTCCATTAAGATACAGCTTAACTCGCTGAGCAGCGGGCTGAGTGCCATCAAAAACCACGGCAAAATGG